>JBOFZK010000071.1:0-39039 GCA_051655145.1 Metamycoplasmataceae bacterium | reverse complement strand
ATAGAAGAAAGATATTTTAAAACTGCTAATAATGAAGAAATTATGTTTTTTTTAAAAAGAAAATTAATTTCTAATTTTTATATGAAGGTTTCTAAAAAAAATGAAATTATTGTTTCTGTTCCTTATACAGCAAACGAAAAAGACATAAATGATTTTATTTATAAATATATAGAAAAAATGTATAAAAAAATGTCAGTAATAAAAGAAAATAAATTTTTTAATGAAGAAGAAAAATGATTTTATTTATTTGGTGAAAAAAAATATTTTTATATTATAGGGAATCATTTTTATTTCGACAATAAAAAGAAAATAATTAATAAAAATTCTATTGAAAAAATTATTTTGTTTTTTTATAAAAAAGAACTTTTAGAATACGTTTTAAAAAGACAAGAATTTTTTGAATATAAAATGAATTTTGCAAAACATAATACTAATGTTTTTTTAAGAAAAGGAATTTGAGGAATTAATTATACAAAGAAAAATATAATTAGATATTCATCATATTTAGCATCTTTTTCTTATGAAATAATTGATTATGTAATTATTCATGAATTAGCCCATGATAAAATACAAGGACATGATAAAGATTTTTGGAATTTAGTAAATTCATATGATCCCTATTGAAAAATAAAAAGAAAATGTTTAAAAAACAAAATATTTACTTGAATGCATTAATATATAATTTTAAATATTAAATATGGAAAATAAAGATTTTAAAATTTTTGCAGATAACAAACCTGCTGGTGACCAAATAAATGCGATTAAAGAATTAACTAATGGTATTTATGAAGGTAAAAAAAACCAGGTTTTATTAGGAGTCACTGGAAGTGGTAAAACATTTACAATAGCAAATGTTATTGAAAAAATAAATAGACCTGTTTTAGTCCTTTCTCATAATAAAACTTTAGCTTCTCAATTATATTCAGAATTAAAATCTCTTTTCAAAGAAAATAGAGTTGAATACTTTGTTTCCTATTTTGATCATTATCGTCCTGAAGCATATCTTCCTGCAAAGGATGTTTATATTGAAAAAACATCGAAAAATAATCATGATTTAGAAGCAATGAGAATTTCAACATTAAATGCTCTTACAACTAGAAGAGATACAATTGTTGTAGCTTCAGTAGCATCTATATATGGAACAATAAATCCTGAAGAATATAAAATTAGTTTTCTTAATATTGAAAAAGGACAAACAATCAAACGAAGTAATTTTTTTATAGAACTTATAAAAAGACAATATACAAGAAATAATATTAGTTTAGAAAGTGGTCATTTTTCATCTAAAG
The DNA here is from genome assembly GCA_051655145.1 of Metamycoplasmataceae bacterium. Taxonomy (GTDB): domain Bacteria; phylum Bacillota_I; class Bacilli_A; order Mycoplasmatales; family Metamycoplasmataceae; genus UBA710. Next base: position 37,750 of record JBOFZK010000071.1, on the reverse strand, counting down.
GTGATGTTGTTGAAATATCTCCTGGTTGAACAAATGAATTTATTATAAGAATTGATTTTTTTGATGATACTATTGAAAATATTTATATAGTAGATAGTTTAAATAAAAATGTAATAAAGTCTTTTGATAGTTATACTATTTTCCCAGCTTCAGCATATATTATTCAAAACGATACAACATCAAGAGTTGTTAATTTAATAAAAGAAGAATTAGATGAAAGATTATTATTTTTTAAAAATGAAAATAAGAGATTAGAATATGAAAGATTATTACAAAGAACAAATAATGATATTGATTCATTACAAGAATTTGGATTTTGTTCTGGAATAGAAAACTATTCAAGACATATTGATGGAAGAATGGAAGGAGAAAAACCTTTTACTCTTCTCGATTTCCTTCCTAAGGATTCGCTTATGATTATTGATGAATCGCACATGATGATTCCTCAATTAAATGCTATGCATAATGGAGACCGGGCAAGAAAATTAAATCTTGTTGAATATGGTTTTAGACTTCCATCAGCTTTAGATAATAGACCATTAAGATTTTCTGAATTTTTTGATTATGATTTTCAAAGAATTTTTGTCTCAGCCACTCCAGCTGATTTTGAATTAGATCTTACTTCTGGAGAAGTAGTAAGTCAAATTATAAGACCAACAGGTTTACTTGATCCTGTAATTAGCATTATGCCCGAAGATAATCAAGTTGAATCTATTTATGATCAAATTCTAAAACAAAGAGAAAAAAACGAAAGATCTTTAATTTTAACCACTACTAAAAAAACTTCAGAAGCATTTACAAAATACTTTAAAGAAAAAAATGTAAAAATTGCTTATATTCATTCTGATCATAAAACATTTGAAAGAAATGAAATTCTTCGAAAACTAAGAAAGGGTATTTATGAAGTAGTAATTGGGATTAATCTTTTAAGAGAAGGTATTGATTTACCGGAAGTATCCTTAATTATGGTTTTAGATGCTAATAAAGAATCTTTTTTTAGGTCTAAAACATCTTTAATCCAAATTGTTGGAAGAGCGGCGAGAAATAGCAATGGAAGGGTTATCTTTTTTGCTAATACAATTTCTAAATCAATGCAAGAAACTATTAATGATAATAAAATTAAAAGAGAATTACAAATTAATTACAATAAAAAACACAATATTATTCCATCTACAATAATAAAACCTATAGCAGAACCTATAAATGGAAGAGATATCTCAGATGCTATTGATTATGTATTAAAAAATAAAAATACTAAAAAAGCTCAAAAAGAAAAAGATAAAATTATCGAATCACTTCGTGAAGAAATGGTTTTGGCAGCTAAAGAATTAAATTTCGAAAAAGCTACTGAACTAAGAGATTTAATATTAGAAATTGAAGGGGATGAATAATTCAATTTGTTATTTTTTTGATAAAAAAATATATAATTATAGGTAATAAAACAAATTTAAGAGGTTCAAAATGAGTAACAAACTTGAAACAAAAAAATTAATAGCATTAATTCTTATGCTTTTTCCAATAATTAGTATAATTGGATTTGTAATATATTTTTTAGATACAAAAATAACAGGTGTAGAATTAATTGTTGCTATATTAACTATTCCTTTCGGTTTATTTGCTGGTATTTTTCTATGATTAAATGCATTAGGAATTATTAGTCTATAATTTTAAGAAAAAATTTTATTTAAAAACAATGATTATGAAACAAAAATCATTGTTTTTTTTTTTTTTTTAAGTTATTTTATTATTTTTTTTAACTTCTGATCAAGTTCTTGGATATCCTTTAATATTATTAAAGGTTTTAAAATATGAAAAAATATTTAAGTCTTTATCTTCAATTTCTTTTATATTTTGAATAATATAATTTATATTAAGTTTTTTAATGATCATATCCGCTTCTAAAATTTCTTCATTAATTAAAGGCCCTTTAGGGAAAATATATAAACTATTTTCTTTTCCTAAATTCATTGTTATTTCAATTAATATCCTAAGAGAAGAAACAGCTCTTGCAGTAACAACATCATATTTATTTTTAAGATCTAAATTTTCAACTCTATCATTTATGATATTAAATTTTAATTTTAATTCTGTTTTAACCAAATTCAAAAAATCTGCTCTTTTTGAATTTGGTTCTACTAAATCAAGAATAAAGTTATTTTCGAAAAAGATAATAAGAGGAACTGAAGGAAAGCCAGCACCAGGACCTACATCAACAATTTTTGCTTGTTCATTAAAATAAGGAAAATAAGTTTTAAAACTAATAATAGAGTTAAAAATTCCTTCTTTTCAAATTGTTTCTTCATCAAATCCTGTTAAATTCATTTTTTTATTATTTTCTAAAATTAAATCAACATATTTTTCTAGATTTGAAAACGTTTTTTTATTTCCATTACATAAGAAATAAGTTTCTTGTTTATAGTTTTTCATAATCTTATATTTAAATATTTTCTTCGTCTATTTTTTTATGATATAAAGATGATATTGATGATGAATTTAAATAAGCTTGAATAGCATTAGCTATTAAAGGAGCGACTGAAATTATTTCTATTTTTTTGCTAACTAATAATTCTTTTTTTTCAATTGAATCAGAAAGAAATACTTTTTCAATACATTTTTCATCTTCAAATTCTTGGAAACCATTAGAAAAAATACCATGAGTAGCTGCTATATAAATTTTTTCAGCACCATTTTTTTTAAGAATTCTAGCTGCTTTTAAAATAGTTCCACCAGTATCGATCATATCATCTAAAATAACAACGTTTTCACCTTTTACATTACCAAGAACATTCATGATCTCAGATTTATTTGGTCCACTTCTTCTTTTATCAATAATTGCGATTTTAATTGTATTTGATAAAAGTTCTGCAAGTGTTCTTGCTCTAACTGCTCCACCATGATCTGGAGAAACAATAGTATATTTTAATTTTTCTTTTTTAAGAAAGGCAGCTAAAGAATAACATCATTTTAAATCATCAACAGGAATATCAAAAAATCCTTGAATAGAAGGATTGTGTAAATCAATTGTCATTAAATGTTGTACACCAGTAGTTTCTAATAAATTAGCTACTAATTTTGCTGTTATTGGCTCTCTTTTATTAGCTTTTCTATCTTGTCTTGAATAACCATAATAAGAATTAATAACATAAATGTCTTTAGCTGAAGCTCTTTTTACTGAATCAATAAAAATAAGTAAATCAAATAAAAAATCAATTGTTAAAGTATTTGCAATTATGAAAACAGAATGATTTCTAACAACTACAGATGGTTTTAAAATTTTTTCACCATCGCTGAATTTAATTAATTCAATTTCTGATAATTCAATTCCTAATTCTTTTGCCACTTGTTTTGCTAAAATGGTTGAACTAGGCATTCCAAATATTTTTACTTTATTTTTATCTTGATCCATATTTTAATATTTAATCCTTAGTTTTTCGAAATAGAAGGAATAGCTGCTTTATTTTTTTTCTCTCTGATTCTTAATTCTAAATCATAACTTTTAAGCGCTAGATCTCAATCTTCTTTTAAAAATACTTTTAAAGGATCCATTAAATTTAATTTAATAAAGTTAAGTGTTTTTTTTGTTTCTTGTTCTATGTCAGATTCTTTTATTGTAACTTTTCTAATATTAGATATAGATATTATTGTTTCTTTATAAAATGTTTCTAATTCATTTCATAAAATAAATTCAACATACATTTTGTATCATTTTTCGAAAGATCTTTCAAAATTTGTTTCTAAATATAATTTTAATGTTTCAAATTTTAAAATTTTATTTTTTAAAATTACTGCAATCTTTCCTACTTTTTCAATAGTTAATTTATCTGCATCTAAAAATGTTTTTTCATAGTCTGTTGAATTCTCTTTACAAAAGTTTACTGATTCTTCTGACATTTGAACTATTAATTTAAAAAGTTTTGAGTTACTTTTTATAGTATCTCTTATTTTTCTTAAATCATCTAATGAAAGAATTTCATTTAAATAATCATTATAAACAACATCCCCTATTGAATCTTTTTTTACAATAAACTTTGTTTTACTTTTTGGAAAATCAACTAATACTGTATCATATTTTTTTCCTATAATTGACATAAATAACACTCCTTTAAATTAATTATAATATAAGTTAATTTAATTTGCAAAATTATCTTTCTAAATATGCAGAAGCAAATGTTCTATTTCTTCTTTTTTCATATTTAATATAACCATCAATTAATGTATATAAAGTGTGGTCTTTTCCAATCCCTACATTATTACCAGGATGAATTTTTGTTCCTCTTTGTCTGAAAATTATTGAACCTGCATTTGCATATTGTCCATCACTTAATTTTCAACCTAAACGTTTACTATGTGATTCTCTTCCGTTCTTACTACTTCCGGCCGCTTTTGTTTTTGCCATGTTTCACTCTCCCTAATTTTTTTATTTAATTTCTAATATTTTTAATCTTGTATATGGTTGACGGTGCCCTAATTTTCTTTTATGTGTAGATTTTGCATTATGTCTATAAACAACGATTTTTTTTGCTTTTCCTTGTTTTTCTATAATAGCTTCTACATACGAATCTTTTAAAAATGGTTTCCCTAATTTATTATCAACTAATAATACTTTATCAAATTTGATAATATCACCTTCATTACCAATAAGTTTTTCAACAAAAATTGTTTGTTCTTTTTTAACAAGAAGCTGTTTACCACCTGTTTCTATAATTGCTATCATAAGCCTCCTATTTTAAAAATTTTATGTCACATTCTATTAGGTGTTTAATAAATCAAACTTTCAAAACCTTTTCGAAATGGTTACTTTCAAAATAAGTAACAAATTTATTATAGCAAAAAAACTTTTTTTATACTTAAAAGGTTAGAGAAAATTTTAAATTAGTGTAAAATTGTTTTTGTATTAACATACATATAAAATTAAAAAGCACTTTTTATTGATGTATTCAGATGTGTCATTTACTAAATAATGATTCTGCGTGCAAGCGATATAAAAAGGAAGACAAAACAAAAAGGTACAAATGGAAGATAAATTAAAAGAAGAGTTAGCTCTTAGCAAAGAAAATACTGAAAAAATTGTTTCAGATTCAAAATTATTAGAATTTGGAGTTTATTTTGGACACAAAAAAAATATGTGAAATCCAAAAATGAAACAATATATTCATTCAACAAAAAATAAAATTCATATTATAGATATTCAAAAAACACAAAAAGCATTATCATTTGCTTTTAGTTTTATTAAAAAAATTGCTGAAAAAGGTGGAGACTTCATCTTTGTAGGTACAAAAAGACAAGCTAAAGATATTATTAAAGAACAAGCTTTAAGAACAAATTCATTTTATGTAAATGAAAGATGATTAGGTGGAACTTTAACAAACAAAAAAACAATTTTTTCAAGAGTTAAAACAATGGAAAACTTAGAAGAAATGGAAGCAAACAATTGAGAAGGTCTTACTAAAAAAGAAGGAATTCTTAAAAAGAAAGAATTAACAAAATTACAAAGAAATTTTGAAGGAATAAGAAACATGAAATTTGTTCCTTCAATTATGATAATTGCTGATCCTAATTATGATTTAATAGCAATTAAAGAAGCTAAAAAAGTTAAAAATATAAAAATAATCGGAATCGTGGATACAAACTGTGATCCAGGTCTTGTAGATATTCCTATTCCATCAAATGATGATTCAATAAAATCATTAATGTTAATTTTAACTATCTTAGCCGATGCTATTGTTAGTGCTAAAAATGGTCAAGTTAAATTTGCTTTCCAACCAGATGAAGCAATTGTTCTTCCACCAGAATTTATGGAGAAAAAAATCCAAAGAGATAATTCTAAAGGACCTAGAACTTTTAACAGCAATAGACCAAAAAGAGAATGAGACGGAAAAAAAGATAATAGAACTTCAACCGGTGCTCCATTTACTTTTAAAAAGAGAGAAGCTACAAATACAGAAGCTGCAGCTATGCCTAAAAAAATAAAAACAGAAAAAACAGGAGAATAATATGAAATCAATGTCAGAATTAATTAAAGAATTAAGAGAAAGAACTGGTTCTGGATTTATTGATTGTAAAAAAGCTTTAGAAGCTACAAATATGAATCTTGACCAAGCAATTGAATGATTACAAAAAAACGGAATTGCCAAAGCTGTTAAAAAAGCAGGAAAAATTGCCGCTGAAGGTTTAGTTCAAACTATTGTTAATAAAGACTGTGCTGTTATTTTTGAATTAAATTCAGAAACTGATTATGTTGCTAAAAATGATATTTTCAATAAAACTTTAAATACTATTGGAGAAACATTATTAATGAATGAATTTTCAAGCGATGAAGAAGTTCTAAAATTAAAAACAGCTTCAGGAAAAACTATTGAAGAAACAACTATTGAAGCAACAAGTGTTATTGGAGAAAAAATTTCATTTAGAAGAAGTATTAAGTTCAAAAGAACTCCAGGAGTAAACTTTGGTGCTTATACTCACTTTGATGGGCAAAAAGCAGCTCTAATAGTTGCTGAAGGTTCAAGCGATGAAGTATTAAGAGATATTGCTATGCATATAACAGCTATGAATCCAGAATATCTATCTATGGATGATGTTCCTCAAGCTAAAATGGATGAAATTAGAAAACAAGTTGCTGAGGAATTAAAAGAAACTCCAGGATTTGATAAAAAACCAGAAAACATAAAAGAAAACATGTTTAATGGTAAAGTAACTAAAGCTTTATCTGATTCTACATTACTTGAACAAGAATATGTAAAAGAAAGCGGAAAAAAAGTTAGTCAATATTTTAAAGACATAAAAGCAAAACCAATTGCAATGGTTCGTTTTGAAGTTGGAGAAGGAATTGAAAAAATAGTTGTTGATTTTGCTGAAGAAGTAAAACAACAAATGAAAAAATAAGTATAATTTAAATTATATGTATTTTATTTATGGTGATGAGCCCCTTTATATCGAAAAAAAGATTAATGATATTATTTTAAAAAATAATATTAATAATTCTATTAACTTTTATGATGATTCATCTTTTTCAGATATTATTGATTCAATCGTAAATACATCTTTATTTAACGATAAAGAATTAATTATTTTAAATGATATTAATTTTAATAAATCTCAACAAGAACAAATTACTTCTTTTTTAAAAAAAGAAGTAAATAATATTGTTCTTTTTGTTTTGAATTGCAAAGAAAAAGATTTAGATAAAACAAATATATTAAATTCTTTTTTGTTAAAGAATGCTCATTCATTTTCTTTTAATAAAGTTGATGAAAAAGATCTTCCTAATAAAATTATTGAACTAGTTGAAGAAAAGGGTGGAAAAATAAATAAACTTAGTGCTATTTATTTGGCATCAAAATTACCTAATGAAATGCTGATTATTTCTTCTGAAATAGAAAAGCTTCTAGTAAATGATAGCGAAATAAATGAAGAATCAATTGATAGTTTAGTAACAAAATATCAAACTAAAAATGTTTTTGGTTTTTTAAATGCTTTAAATAATAAAGATTCATTACAAGTTTTTAAAGAATATCAAGAAAAAATTAATCACGGAGAAGAAGTTATTAGTTTAATTTCAAGTATTTCAACAATCTTAATTATTTGTTCAGAAATTGATGTTTTAAAAAAACAAAAAAAATCATTACAAGAAATTGCTGAAATAATGGGTATTCATAGTTTTAGAATTGAAAACGGAAATAAATTACTTATCAAAATGGGTATTAAAAAAATTAACGAATTAATTCTTTCACTTGCTGAATTAGATATAGATATTAAAACTGGTGTTATTGAGGAAAAGATTGGATTTGAAAAAATTTTACTGGACTTTATAAGGTAAGGAAAATAGATGGAAAAAAATAAATATTTTTTATATCAAGTAAATCCTCTTTTTTTCAGAGATGGAGATGGTGATGGTTTTGGTGATTTCCTAGGATTTCTTGAAACTATTCCATATCTAAAGTTTATGGGTATTAACTATGTTTGTTTTCCTGATATTTTTAATAATATTAATAGTCTTAATCTTCCTACATATGTGGCTATTGAAGAAAAATATGGAGAACTAAGTACATTAACAAAAGTAATCCATGAACTTAAAAATAATAATATTTCTTTTGTTTATGAAATTAATATAAAAAATATTTCTAAATCTAGTCTAATTAAAAACTTAAATAAAAAATATTCTTTATCAAAAGATAAAAAAGATTTTTATTTAGATAAAAAAATTGGTGATGATAAAAATAAAAAATGAGATGAAGAAAAAAATATTTTTCTTTTAAAAAAACTTTTAACTATTTTAAAAGAAATAAAAATAGAAAATATTATTATTAGTAATTTTGAGTTCCTTTTCAAAAAAGATGAAGCAATTTCAAGTCAAACAATTAATTTATTAAAATCAATTAGTAATATTTTAAAAAATGAATTTAATTTTTCAAAAGTATTTTTAAAATCTAATTTTATTGATGATCATGTTAAAACGGATTTAATATCTACCAATATGATTGATTTATTTATAAATACTTCTCTTAATGAGTTTGGAATAAGTAAAAATCATTTAGGATTTAATAAAGTAGAAAAATTTAAATTACCTAAATTTTTAAAAAGTTTAGAAAAGCTTTTAAATAATAGACCAAAACCTATTTTAGATAAAACTATTTTTGGATTATCAGAAAATAAAAACGGAAGAATAATTTCAAGATGAGGTTCTAAGGGGATTTTAAGAAATGATTCTACAAAAGCTTTTTTATCTATAATTTTATTTTCACCATCTGGTTTTATATTATATTTTGGAGATGAATTAGGTTTATTAAATTTAGATCTTAAAAATTTTTCAGAATTAAATGATCCTTATATTTTAGATACTAAAAGAACATTTGAATCAAAGGGAATTAAAGAAAAAGATTTTTGAAATAGTGAAAAAGAAATTTCATCAATTAATAATAATTATTATTTTCCATGAAATGATTCGAAAAATTTTGGTTTTACAAATAATAAAAATATAAAATTATTTTGAAAAATTTATCCTTATGGTTTTGAGCAAAATGTAAAAGAACAAATGAAAAATCTTAATTCATCATTAAATTATTTAAAGAAAACAATTGATTTTTTAGCTAAAGAAAATATGCTGAGTTTTTTAGAAGGATATGAAACATTTGAAATAAAGAAAAAAAATAGCGGTCTTGTAAAATATGTCTATAAAAAAAATAATGAATTACTAGTAATAAATATTAATTTAAAAAATAAATGAATACAATTAAACGAACTAAAAGATGGAGAAATTATTTTTTGTTCTAATCACAAAAGAGAACAAAAAAATTTTTCATTTATTATGCCTTATGAAGTTATTATAACTATTGAAAAAATTAAAAATATATAATTTTATTTATTTTTCTCTCTTTCCTTAACTTTTTTTACATATATAGTTAGGACAATTGTCCGAAGAAAGAGAGAGATTAATGAAATATATATTAATTTTTTTTGCTATCAAGTATAAAGGTAATTTCGAAAAAATTTATAAAGCTTTAAAAGATAAAGAATTTGTTTCTATAGAGGAAATAGAAAAAATTTATGACAAAATAAAAAATAAGGAAATTCAAGCTATAACTATTTTAGATGATGAATATCCAGCCGGGCTTAAAGAAATATATAAACCACCATTTGTTTTATTTTATAAAGGTAATAAAGAATTATTAAAAGTTAATGCTATTACAATAACAGGCGAAAATAAAATTGGTGATATTGAAAATTTAAAAGCTTCTATTTATAAATTGTCTAATGATAATGCTTTAGTAACAAATTATTATAGGGGGCTAGATGAAGAAATTGTAAATTCATTTATTGAACAAGATAGACCAATTATTTTTATTTCAGCTAATGGGCTTAAAAATGGATATTTTATAAATGATATTGATCATATAAAAAATAAACTTATATTAAGTGAAATATGTGAAAATGAACACGTAAGTAAAGAAAGACTTATAGGGAGAAATAGAATTGTAGCTGGAATTGCTAATGCCTTAATTATTTTAAATAGTAAATCAAATAGTGGCTTAATGAATTTGGTTTCCTTTTTTCTAGAAAATGGAAAAGAAATTTATTGCCACTCAATTAATGATAAAAATTCAGAAGATATTAATTTTAGTGGAAATAAAGTTCTTATTGATGAAGGAGCTTCTGTTTTTGAAAATATTGATGAGATATCAATTTTTAAAAATAACAAAGTTTTAAATTAATATATTATAATTTAAATTATAATGCCTGAATTACCAGAAGTAGAAAACGTCGTTAGATTTTTATCAAAAAAAATTACTAATGAAAAAATCGAACAAGTTATTATTAATAATGATAAATTTATTAAAAACTCAACTAAAAAGAAATTTATTAATTTTTTAGAGAATGAAATAATTGAAAAAGTTCTTAGAAGAGGAAAATATATTGTTTTTTTAATATCTAATAATAAAATGATTATTTCCCATTTAAGAATGGAAGGTAAATATAAAATATCTGAAGATAAAAATGAATTAATACAAAAGCATTCTCATATAATTTTTCTTACAACAAAATATAAAATTGAATATAATGATTCTCGAGGTTTTGGAACATTTGAAATTTATAATGATCATGATTTTTTAAAACATATAAATATTGGTCCTGAACCATTTTCAAATGCTTTTTCATTTTCATATTTAAAAAAAATATTTAATAAATCTACTAAAAATATTAAAAGTATTTTATTAGATCAAAAAATTGTTGTTGGATTAGGAAATATTTATGTAAATGAGGTACTTTATTCAGCCGGAATTTCTCCTTTTAGAAAGGCTAATGAACTAAGTGATAAAGAGATTCATGAAGTTTATATTTTTACTAAAGTAATTTTAGAAAAAGCTATTAATGAGGGTGGAACAACATTTTCAACTTTTCATTCAGGAGAAAAAGAAGGTAATTACCAGAGCTTTTTAAATGTTTATAAAAAAGAAGTTTGTGGTAAATGTAATACAAAAATAGAAAAAGCTAAAGTAGCTGGAAGAGGAACTTTTTATTGTCCTAAATGTCAATTTTAAGTTCATTTAGTTTGCATTAGAATATAATATTGATATTATGTTAAATATTAATTGATATCCTGGACACATGGCTAAGGCTATAAAAGATATAAAAGAAAAAAAGGATCTAATTGATTGTTTTATTATAGTTTTAGATGCAAGAGTTCCTTTATCTACATATAATGAGGAGTTTGATAAAATAGCCCCTAATAAACCAAGATTATTTGTTCTTTCAAAAAAAGAGCTTTCTGTAGATAAAGATATTGAAAATGTTAAACAAAAATTTAATGACGAAAAAGATGATTTTATAGCATTAAATCTAAAAGATTCTAAATCTAAAAAAGATATTATTCAAAAACTAAAGAAAATTTTGAAAAAGAAAATTGAAAGAGATAAAAGAAGAGGTCTTTTATCATCTAATCTTAAATGTTTTGTTGTTGGTCTTCCAAATGTTGGTAAATCTACATTAATTAATTTAGTAGCGGGAAATAATTCAAAAGTAAAAGTAGAAAATCATCCTGGAACAACTAAAGGATTAAAGTGAATTCAAATAGAAAATATTTTTCTTTTAGATTCTCCTGGAATAATGATGCCTAAAATAAAAAGTGATGAACAAGCATTAAAATTAGTAGCATGTAATTTAATTAGAAAAGAAGTAATAAGCGATTATGAATTTATAACGATGATTCAAGATATATTAATTGAGAAAAAAGAATCATTTTTTAGTGAAAATGATTTAGAATATTTTCAAAATGAAAATGATAAGTATTCAGAACTTATAAGATATGGAAAAAATAAGAATATTTTGAAAAAAAATGGAGAGGTTGATAAAGAAAAAGTATATTCTTTAATTAGAAAAAAAATTATAGATATTAAAAAAATATACTGAGATTAATTATGAATAGATTTTTTGTAGAAAAAAAAGAGGGAAATTATTTTATTTTATCTAGAGAAATTTTAGATCATTTAAAAGTTATAAAAATAGGTGATAAAGAATTTATTTCCGTATTTAAAGAAAAGTTTTTTAAGTGCAGACTAGAAAAAGATAAAGCTTTTATTTTAGAAGAATTATTTTTAAATAATGAATATGAAAAAAATGTTGCTATTTTTATTTCTATAATTAAAATAAAAAATTTAGAAATTGCTTTGCAAAAATCTGTTGAGCTTGGGGCAAAAGAAATATTTTTAATTAAAACCGAATTCACTAATAAAAAATATATTGATAAGATTGATTCTAAAAAAATGATAAGGTTTAAGGAGATTATAAAAAATGCAGCTGAACAATCATTTAGAAATATTATTCCTACTATCCATGAACCAGTTGATTTTTCAAAATCACTTTCATTAATTAATACTAAAAATAAATTTATCGCTCATGAAAAAGATAATTTTGAAATAAATAAATTCTTACCTCAAGACATTTCTATTTTTATAGGGCCAGAAGGCGGATTTAGTGATAATGAAATTAGACAAGCAAAAGAAAATAGCTTTATTGTTTTTTCTCTTGGAAAAACTATATTAAGAGCTGAAACAGCTACAATTAAAGCATTATCATTAATTAATCTTTAATTAGATCAAAGAATTTTTTAAGTTCTTCACTATTTCTACTAAATTGCATTGCAGCAGATTCAAAACCTGTATGAACAGCAATAATAGGAGGTATATTACTTTTAATTAAAATGAAATTAGGATCATTTTTGGTAATTTCATCAATTTTTGTCATGAATTCATCAACATCAGAACATTCAACATCAAAATATATAAAATATAATTTATCTTTAGCACTAGATTTTTTTGAATGTTCTTCATAAAATTCTTTGAATAAATTTAAAAATGTTCTTGTAAAAATACGACCTTTTTCATATTTATTTAACGTCCCTGTTTCATATTCAAATTTTATAACAGGAACTATTTTTAATAATTTTGCTATTTTAGCAGCTGAAGGAGATAATCTTCCTCCTTTTAAAAGAGCATCAGTAGTTTTAGGAATTAAAAAAGTATCTAAATTATTATATGTCCCTGGATTATTTAAAATTTCAATTGCTTCATTTACTGAAATTTCTTCTTTTTCTAATCTTACTTTAACTTTTAAAAGAGAATCCATTAAACCGAAACATATATTTTTAGATTCAATAATATGAACGTTATCAAGTTTATCTTGAATTACTAAAGATTGTAAATTGTTATATTGTGAAGAAAGTGCCATAGAAATTGGATAAACAATAACATGATCATATTTGCTTGCTAGATCAGATAAAATTATTTTAGCTTCACCAATAGGTGTAAAAGAAGTAAAAATATTGGAATTGAATTTTAATTTATCCTTAAATTCCTCAAATGTTAAATCTACTCCATCTTTATAATCTTTGTCATTTATTTTAACGTATAAAGGTAAATAATGTAAACCTATTTTTTCTGCTTGCGTTTTAGTAAAAGCGCAAGAAGAATCTACTACAAATGCTATTTTCATAATTTAAATTATATCATTTTTAACACCAATTAAGTAAATAAATAATAAGGAGGAAAAATGAAAAATAGAGGTATGCTCCTTGAAAAAATAATCAATAAAACAATTAATTCTTACAAAAATAATGGTACTGCTCTTTTTCATAAAAAGAATTTAGATATTAAGTTTGAAAGAATAGATAAGGAATTAAATCTTTCTAATTCTATTGTATCAAAAAAATCAACAGTTGATTATTACGGTATTTATAAAGGAAGATTTATTGCTTTTGAAGCAAAAAGTACTAATAAAGATTATCTTTCTTTTTCTAATTTTAAAGATCATCAGCATAATTATTTATTAGAAATTGAAAAATATTTAGGAATTGCTTTTTATATTATTCTTTTCAAAAAAACAAGCGATTTTTTTATTATAAAAGCTAGCAATATTAATTTAAAATTAAAAAAATCAATTACCAAAGACTTTATTCTAAATAATGGTTATCATTTAGAAATAATATATCCGGGATACATTGATTTTTTAAGTTTTATTAATAAAATTAAATAGAAAATTCTTCTTTTAAGCTTTTACTTGGAACGAATTTTGGTTTTCTTTTTGCTTTTATTGTAATTTGTTCATTTGTTAAAGGGTTTCTAGCTTGTCTTTCTTTTGTTTCAGCTACTTTAAAAGTTCCAAAACCAGGAAGTTGTACTTTTTCTCCTTTTTTCATTTCATCAATAATTATTGCAATTAATGATTTAACTGCATTTTCTGTTTGTTTTATATTTAAATCAGAAAGCTCTGCTACCTTTTTTAAAAAATCTATTTTTTTACTCATTTTGTTCTCCTTAAATTTGTATTATTTAAAATACTTTTTCTTCTGTATTGTGCTTATCAGCTACTAAATACGAATCTCCGCTTTGCGCGAAAAATGGAATTAGTGCTTCTTTTGCTTTATTGAAGTCTTTTTTAATTTCATCATAAAGTTTTATTGAATCCATTGAAACAAATACTGAATTTGTTATTCCGAATTTTGTAATTAAATCTTTATCCGAAACAATACCAATAATTGCTGCATTAGGTCTAAATTGAGCAATTGACTCAAGTAGTTTTCCTGTATTAGATCTAATTACAACATATTTGTATTTTCCTTGTTGAGTCATTTTAGCTATTCTATATGCGATTTCAATTCTTGAAACTTCTTCTTTATCAGCAGCTTTTGAAATTCTATATTTATAAACTTCTTCCATTTGAACTGGATAATAAAGTTTTTTATAAAATTCTTTTTCCGCTCTTTTGTTAATAGTTGACATTACTGTTGTTGCTTCAACTGGAAAATCTCCTGATGCACTTTCTCCGGAAAGCATCGTTGCATCAGCACCTAATTCAGTTGCTCAGTAAACGTCGGTAACTTCCGCTCTTGTAGGATGCGGAGATTTTTCCATTGAATCAAGCATTTGAGTTGCTACAATAACAGGTTTTCCTGCTTCACGACATTTTCTAATAATTCTTTTTTGGTGGTAAGGAACATCATAATAAGGGATTTCTAAACCTAGATCTCCTCTAGCAATCATAATCCCATCTGATTCATTGATTATCTCATCAATATTTTGAGCACCAAATTCAGATTCTATTTTTGAAAATATTTTTACATTTTCACCATTAAATTTTTTAGCTACTTCTTTTAACTCTTTAACATTATTTGCATTATTTACAAATGATGCTGCTATATAATCGATTCCGTTTTGAATTCCAAATTCAATATCTCCCTTATCTTTTTCTGATAAGAATGGTAATGAAAAATCTATTCCTGGTAAATTAATTCTTTTATTAGATTTTAGAAGATGATTATTAACTGCTTCAACAACACAAAAACCATTTCCTACTTCTTTAACTATAGAAACTAATTTTCCATCATCAAATAAAACTTTTTTACCGATTGAAAGATCTTTGTCCATACCATATGAAACAGTTATTTCTTTTGATGTACCTTCAAATGTTTCATATTTTTCTTTTGTTGTATAAACTTTAAGAAGAGTTTTTTCGGAAATAAATTGAGCGCCGTCTTTCATTTTACCAACTCTTATTTCAGGTCCTTTTGTATCAAGCAAAATTGAAATAGGAACATTTAATTCTTTTGATAGCTGTTTAGCTAAAACAAATTTTCTTTGTTGTTCTTCTCTTGAACCATGAGAAAAATTTGTTCTTATAGTTGTTAGACCTGCTAACACTAATTTTCTTAAAACTTCTGCGTTTTCAGAAGATGGACCGATAGTTCCAATTAACTTGGATCTTTTGTCAATAAATTTCATGTTTTTCCTTTTATTATATATTTTAATAGTAATTATATATTAAATTAAAAAAATATCATATCTATAAATTTTTATAATTTATCTGGAGCGGAAATACCTAATAAATTTAGTCCTTTTGCAAGGATTATTTTTACTGCATTAATCATCTTTAAGCAAATGATTTCATCCTTAGAACCAATGATTGGATTGTTCGAATAAAATGAGTGTAATTCTGTAGTTAATTCAATTAAATACGAACAAAGAAGATGAACTTTATAATTCTCTGATATTTGAGCTAATAATAAAGGAAAATTCTCAATTAATTTTATTAATTTTTTTGAATTTAAAGGAATGAAGGAATCTTCTTTTGTTTCTTTGAAATTAAAGTTTGCTTTTTTCAATAATTGAATACATCTTGCATGAGCATATTGAATACTAAAAACAGGATTTTCACTTGATTTAAGGGTTGCTAAATTAAGATTAAAATCAATCTTTGTATTTGAACTTCTATTTACTAAGAAAAATCTTGTTGCATCTTTCCCAACTGTTTTTACAAGTTCAAATAAAAATAAAGAAGTTCCTTTTCTTTTAGACATTTTTAATTCTTGTCCTTCTTTAATTAGTCTTACTAATTGAAGAGTAATAACATCTAAATCTTCTTCAGAATATCCACTTAATTTAAGAGCAACTTTCATTCTTTTTATATACCCAGTATGATCAGCTCCTCAGATATTAATTAACTTATCAACTTTAGGTTCTCTTGAAATTTTTATATTATGATAAGCTATGTCTGGTAAAAAATATGTATAAGTTCCATCACTTTTTATAAGTACTCTATTTTTATCATCACCGTATTTTTCAGTGTTTAATCAAAGTGCTCCATCTTTTTCAAATTTATCATTTAATTTTTCAACGATTGGTAAAATCATGTTTTTGTTATATAAATCTAATTCTGAAAAATAAAGATTAAAATTAACATTTAAAAGAGCTAAATCTGATTTGATTTTTTTAAGAACTATTTTTAAAGCTTTTTCAGTTAATTCTTTTTCTACTTCGCTAAATTTTTTAGTTTTTCAAATATTGCCAATTTCTAGTATTAATTGTTCAGCAACTCAGATAATATCAATTCCTCTATAAAGATCAGGATCCTCATTTAAATCAAATTCTAATTTTACTTTTTGGATTTCTTGATATCTAGTAAAAGCTGATTTAGCTAAATTTTTAACTTGAGCGCCAGCATCATTAATATAATATTCTCTAAATACATCAATTCCTTGTGTTTCTAAAATATTTGCAAGAGAATCACCATATGAAGCTCCACGAGCATGAGCTACATGTAAAAAACCTGTTGGATTTGCTGAAACAAATTCTAGGTTTATTCTTTTATTTATTTTTTCTGTATTTCCGTAATTTTTATCTTGTGTATTAACTAAATTAATAATAAAATTAAAATATTTTTCACTTACAAAAAAATTAATAAATCCATTGGGAATTACTTCTATTTTTTCAATAAAATCATGTTTTATATATTTAACTATTTTGTTTGCTATATCCTGTGGTTTTTATTTAATCTCTTTTGATAAAAGTATAGCAATATTAGTTGAAAAGTCACCATATTTTTCAAAAGAAGGAATTGTTATTTGATATTTAATATTTGTTATTTGATTATTTTTTAAATAATTGTCTAATTGTTCTGAAATAATATCTTTTAAATTATTCATATTCATTTTGATCTTGAATTTTTAATGCTTTAAAACTAAATTCTGTAGGAACTTTTTTTCCAAATACTTCAATATCTACAATAGCGTGTCTTTTTTTAATATCAGATTCAATAACAATTCCTCTTTCATTAACAAATGATCCAAAAGTGATTCGCACATGACTTCCTTTTGGGAATGGATTAGTATATTCAATTTTTTCAAATTCTTTTTCAATTCTAATTTCGTTAGCAAACATTTTACCCATTTCTCTTTCAGAAATAGGAATAGGTTTTGCTCCTTTTCCAGATGAACCAATTAAACCAGTAACAAACTCTGTATTTCTAACTAAAAATCAAGCTTCATCACTCATTATCATTTTTATAAAAATATAACCTTTATAGATATTAACTTTTTTAATTTTATAATCTTTACCTTCAGATTTCTTTTTAAGTTCTGTTGCACTTATTTTTGGTTCTCAAAAAATTTTAAAATCAAAAAAGTAGTTTTGCATTGATTCTACTTCTACTTTTTGTTTTAAAGAATCGATAACGGCTTCTTCCTTGGTTGAAATTGTTGAAACCATGTATCATTGAGGTTTTGCTTGTGACATATTATTGTGCTCCTATAAGATTTATAAATTGACCTGAAATGAAAGAGATTAAAAAGAAGAATCCAATAAGGAACATAATAAAAACAAAAACTAAAAGAAAGTTTTTTTCCTTTTTAAAATCAAGAGGTCATCTTATCCTTTTGATTTCTTTGAAAAAATTTCTTAAAATATAAGCTTTTTGTTTTTCTTCTTTAGAAGAAGATTTAACTTTTTTGTCTTTCATTATTTTTCCTCTTTATGAATACTATATCCATTGCATTTTTTACAAAACTTACGTATTTTTAATCTTTCGTTTGTCGACTTATTTAAATAATAATTTTTGTTTTTGCATTCATCGCAAGATAAAGTAATCTTTTTCATTTAATTATTATAAACTAAAAATTTTAATAAGTTTTAAGAGATAATAATTTTTATTTTATTTTAAATATAACTCATCTGGGTCAGGAAGGTCATATTTTGAATTTCTTTCATAATTAGAAGAAGTTCCGGCTGGAATTTTATGTCCAAGAACAATATTTTCTTTTAACCCAATAAGGTTATCAACTTGATTACCAATAGAAGCATGAACAAGAATTTTAGCTGTTTCTTGGTATGAAGCTGCTGCTAAGAATGATTCAGATAATAATGGAGTTTGTTTTGCTCCCTTAATTACAAGTTCTCCATATGAAGGTTTTTTACCTTGCATAATTAATTTAGCATTTTCTTTTTGATATGTATGAATATCCACAAATGAACCAATAAAGAAGTTTGAATCTCCAGCATCTTGAATAACAATTTTTGATAACATTTGTGAAACGATAATTTCAATATATTTATCAGCGATTGTAATCCCTTGCATTCTATATAGTTTTTGAATTTCTTTAATTAAGTAATTTTGAACTGTTCTAACTGATGTATATTTTAATAATTCTTTTAGAATAATAGGTCCTTCAGTAATTTTTTGTCCAACTAATACTTGATCTCCAACAGATACTCTTAATTTAGCTTTATCTGAGAATTCATAGATTTTTGTACGCATTTCATTTTGAGAATTTCTATATTCTAATTCAACTAAAATAACATTTGATTTGTTTGGTGGATTTTTATCAATTCTTATAATTGTTCCACTTCTAGTAGAAATAGTTGCTGGACGTCCTCATGGTTTTTCATAAGCATCGATTAATTCAATAAGTCTTGAGAAACCACCAGTAATATCTTCAACT
The DNA here is from genome assembly GCA_051655145.1 of Metamycoplasmataceae bacterium. Classification (GTDB taxonomy): domain Bacteria; phylum Bacillota_I; class Bacilli_A; order Mycoplasmatales; family Metamycoplasmataceae; genus UBA710. The sequence continues at coordinate 18,486 of JBOFZK010000071.1, read as the reverse complement.
CCGGCAACCCCTCCTGTATGGAAGGTTCTCATGGTTAACTGTGTTCCTGGTTCCCCGATTGATTGAGCGGCTACTATACCAATTGGTTCTCCAATATTAACGATAGAATTTGTTGCTAAATCTTTACCATAACATTTTTTACATACACCATTAGTTGTATGACATCCTAAAACAGATCTAATTGCTACTTCTTTAATTCCAGCTTCAACTATTTGAGTTGCTATATCAGATGTAATATATTCATTATTTTTAAGAATTAAATTACCTTTAGAATCTACAATATCTTCGGCTGAAAATCTTCCGATGATTCTTTCTTCTAATTCCACAATTGTAGTTTCTTTTTTAGTATCAACAATACTTTTAATTTTGTAACCAAAATCTGATCCACAATCAATTTCACGAACAATAATATTTTGAGCAACGTCAACTAAACGTCTTGTTAAATATCCAGATTTAGCTGTATTAAGAGCTGTATCTGTTAGTCCTTTACGAGCACCATGTGTTGATGAATGGAACTCATAAGCTGTTAGTCCTGAAAGGAATGATGATTTAACTGGAATTTCCACAGTTGAACGAACAACTCTATCATTTTCCGCATCGGCTTTTAATTGTTTTGTATTATTGGCCATCAGCCCACGAATACCTGCTAATTGAACTAAGTTAGAAATATTTCCCCTAGCACCTGAATTAATCATCATGTTAATTGGGTTATTTTCATATTTTTTCTCTTTAAGAATTTCACTTAAATTTACTTGAATATCATCTTTAAGTTTTGTTCATTTTTCAAGTGATAATTTATATTTTTCATCATTTGAAATAAGGCCTTGTTCATAGAAAGTTTTAAGTTGTGTAATATACTCATCCCCTTCTTTAATTTTTTCTTCTTTATTAGAAGGTTCAATAATATCTGAATATGAAATTGTAATTCCTGATTTTGTTGAATAAACAAAACCAACTTTTTTAATTCTATCTAATATTGAAGCTACAAGGTTTGTATATTTGAATCATACTGATGATAATAATGTTGATCTTTCTAATGGTTCTAATGTTCTTTCAACACCATCATTTGAAATTTTAATTTTATTATTTAAAGCAAGATATTCTTCAATAATAATATCTCTTAAAATTTTTGAATGTAAAGCTGTTATTCCTTTACCTTCAAATGTTTTTAATTCTTTAATATTTTCTTCAATGTTTGAATAATTTTCTAAATTAATTTTTTCAATTACTGTAGCCACTTCTCTCATTGGAATTTCTGAAACATATCTTGAATAAAATTCTCTAACGATTTTCCCAATATCTTTTTTAGTAAATCCAGGTAATAATCCTTCGTTTTTAATCGCTTGGATTTTTTCTTTAAAGTTTTCTCCTAAAGCCATAAAGTATTTATTATCTGAACTATTTTTTGAAGTAAATGATTTAATTGAAAATAGGAAAGGGAATGATTTAGGGAAACAATTATTTAAAATAAACTTACCAACAGTTGATGTTATATATTGTTTATTTTTAATTGGAATATCTTTAACTACTGAAATAGGAAGAACTACAAAAGAATGTAAATCAACTTGTTTATTTTGGTAAGCTAAAATCATTTCTTCATATGTTCCGAAGAATTTACCTTCACCTTTTGTATCACCTTTTTCAATTGATAAATAATAAATTCCAAGAACCATATCTTGAGATGGGTTAATAATTGGTTCTCCATCTTTAGGACCCAAAATATTTCTATTAGCAAAAATAAGTTCTTTTGCTTCACGAACAGCTTTTTTAGAAATAGGAACGTGAACCGCCATTTGGTCACCATCGAAATCGGCATTAAATGGAGTTGTTACTAATGGATGTAATTTAATCGCTCTTCCACGAACTAAAACTGGCTCAAATGCTTGAATAGAAAGTCTATGTAGAGTTGGAGCACGGTTTAGAAGAACTAATCTTCCTTTAATAGCATTAGCCACATGTGGTCAAATTCTAAGATCTAAATTATCAATAATTTTTTTAGCACCTTTAATAGATGTAGCAACTTCTTTTTCAATTAATTCACTAACGATTCATGGATCAAATAATTTAGCAGCCATTTCACGAGGAATACCAACTTGGTGCATTTTTAATTCTGGACCTACAACGATAACTGAACGTCCTGAATAATCAACCCTTTTTCCAAGAAGGTTTTGTCTAAATCTACCTTTTTTTCCTGTTAGAGCATCTGCTATAGATTTTAAAGGTTTATTGTCTTTAGAGATAACTTGGTTTGACATTTTTCTTGAATTATCAATAACTGCATCAACAGCTTCTTGAATCATTCTTAATTCATTTTGAATAATCAAAATAGGAGCATTAGAATCTATTCATTTTTTAAGTCTATTATTTCTTATAATAATACGACGGTAAAGTTCATTAATATCACTTGTTGAATGTCTTCCACCATCTAATTGAATTAATGGACGAAGGTCGGCTGGAATAATTGGAAGATTGTAAATTAACATATCTTCTGGTTTTTGATTTGATTCTAAAAATGAAGTTACAATTTTTAATCTTTTGTAAAATTTCTCTCTTGATAAATATTTAGATGAAACTGTTTTTTCTTTTGAATTAATTTCACTTGATAATTTAGTTATTTCTTCTTTAATATTTATACATTCTTGTTGAAGATCAAGATTAGATAATAAATATTTTAAAGCTTTAGCTCCAGTATCAATTTTTACACCTTCTGAAAATTCTTCAATAATTTCATTTAATTCATAGAAATCAATTCCGTAGTCTTTCCCAACTTTTGAATTTGCTCTATCTTTAAGATCATCAAGGTATTTAGTTAATTCATTATATTCACTTGTATTAGGAGTATATTTTTCTCTAATTTCACTAAGAGCATCATAATAAATATTTGCTGCATTATTAATTTCAATAATTAAATTTTTTGGTAATGATTTTAGATTTCCTGATTCAAGAACAATATGAGATTTATAATAAATTATTGATTCAATATCTAATTTAGATAAAAATCTTGAAGTTCCTTCTACTCTTAAAGAAAGAATTTTAGCAATAATAGAATTATCTATTTTGAAAAATCAAAAATGAACTACAGGAGAATTTAATTTAATGTGTCCAATTCTAGTTCTTCTTGAAATCTTAGGAAGAATTTCTGAACCTTTTCTTTTACATTCTTCAGTAGCTTCACAAATTGTTCCTTCGTTACCTTTTTTGTATTTTTTATTACAAATTGCACATTTAAAATCAATTATAGGACCAAAAATAAGTTCATCAAAAAGACCATTAGGTTCTGGTTTAAAAGATTTATAGTTTATTGTTTCTGGTTTAGTTACTTCTCCATGTGACATTTCTAAAACTTCTTCTGGTTTTAGAAGTGACAAAGATATTTTGTCAAATTTGTTATTTGCAAAATCTACTTTAAAATCTTTTTTATTATTCATTATTTTGCTCCTTTTTCATTATCATTCATTTCGTTTTCTTCTTTTTCATGAACTTTTAGTTTCATTCCAAGACCAATTAATTCGTATGATAGAACATTAAATGATTCTGGTGTTCCTGGTTTAGGAAGTTCTCCGTTTGTAACAAGAGCATTATATAGTTTGTTTCTTCCGTGAATATCATCAGATTTATATGTTAATAATTCTTGAAGAATATTTGTTGCTCCATATGATTCAAGAGCTCATGTTTCCATCTCTCCAAATCTTTGTCCACCATTTTGTGATTTCCCTCCAAGAGGTTGTTGAGTAATAAGAGAATATGGTCCAACTGAACGAGCATGCATTTTATCATCAACCATATGTGATAATTTAAGAATATACATAACCCCAACAGCTATTTCATTATCAATAACTTCTCCATCAATTGGATTAATTAATTTTAGTTTTCCTGTTTCTGGTAATTTAGCTTCTTTTAGAAGTTCTACAATTGTATCTTTTTTAATTCCATCAAATACTGGAGTAACAAATTTAGTATTTAATTTCATCCCTACTAGACCAAGATGTAATTCTAAAACTTGTCCTAAGTTCATCCGAGAAGGAACCCCTTGTGGATTAAGCATAATATCTAATGGTGTTCCATCTTCTAAATGTGGCATATCTTCTTCAGGTAAAATAATTGAGATAACCCCTTTATTCCCATGTCTTCCGGCCATTTTATCCCCAACTTTGATTTTTCTTTTTTGAGCAATAGAAACTTTAATAATTTTATCAATTCCATCTTCTAAAGTATCACCAAATTCTCTAGATAAAACTTCAACACCAATAACAGTTCCTTTTTGTCCATGTTTTACTTTTAATGAAGTATCTAAAAATGAAGAATCTCTTTGTCCAAAAATAGCTGCCATAAGTTTTTCTTCAGGAGTAGGATTGTATTCTCCTTTAGGAGTAATTCTTCCAACTAAAATATCACCATCTGAAACTTCAGAACCAACGATTACAATTCCGTTTTCATCTAAAAATCTTTTTGAAGCTGTTGAAGTATTTGGAATATCTCTTGTTAATTCATCATCTCTATTTTTAGCTTTTCTAAATTGAATTGTTTGTTCTTCAATATGAATAGAAGTAAAGACATCGTCTTTTACTAATCTTTCATTAATAATAATAGCATCTTCATAGTTATAACCATTTCATGTAGAGAATCCTACTAAAACATTTTTCCCAAGAGCTAATTCACCATTTGCAAATGAAGATGAGTTTGTTAATAAATCATCTTTTTTAACTTTTTGACCTTTAACAACAATTGGAGATTGTTTTAATAAAGTTCCTTGATTTGATCTTTTAAAGAATTCTAAATTATAAACATGAAGTTCTTTTTTGTTTCCTGGTTGAATTTTAATTTTTTTAGAATCAACATAAATTACTTCACCATCATCTTGTGCTCTTAAATTAGATGAAGAAAATTTAGCAATATCAGCTTCAATCCCTGTTCCAACAATTGGTGCCTCTGGATTTAAAAGAGGAACCGCTTGTCTTTGCATGTTTGATCCCATAAGTGCTCTATTGGCATCATCATTTTCTAAAAATGGAATTGCGGCCGCAGCTACTGAAACCATTTGTTTAGAAGAAACATCGATAAAATCAACTTCATCATGTTTTACAATAATAAAATCATTATCTTTACGAACAGTTATAAAGTCATCTGTAATTTTATTATTATCATTAACATTAATAGATGATTGAGCAAATGTATAGCCTTTTTCACTTAAAGCATCAAGATAAATAGGTTGTGAATAATCAACTATTCCTTTATTTACTCTAAAGTATGGAGTTTCTAAGAAACCAAAATCATTTATTTTTGCATAAGTAGCTAAATTAAGAATTAGCCCGATGTTAGGTCCTTCTGGTGTTTCAATTGGACAAATTCTTCCATAGTGAGTAGGATGAACGTCACGAACTTCGAATTGTGCTGTATCTCTATTAAGACCTCCAGGCCCTAAAGAAGTAACCCTTCTTTTATTTGAAAGTTCTCCAAGAGGATTTGTTTGATCCATAAATTGAGTTAATTTAGAAGAGTTGAAGAATACTTTAAATTGATTATATATAGGTTTATTATTAATAATATTTTTAACAGTAATTTTTGAAACATCTTTTAATGACATTTTTTCTTTTGCTAGTTTTTCTACTTTAATTAAAGCTATTTTAAATTGGTTTTGAACTAGTTCTCCAACTAAAATAATTCTTTTATTAATTAATGAATCTGGATCATCGTCTTGTCCAACACCTTCTAAAAGATTTAGATAGTAAGAAACAGAAGCAATAATATCACTTGCATATAAATTAAGTCCTTGTAATGTTTGATCATTACCAATTACTAATACTGGTTGTTCAGAATTTTTGTTTTTGTTTGAATAAACTTTAATTATTGAAACTAAAACTTTTTTAGGAACTTTATTCGCTTTATTATTTGAATAAATTGGTTCGAAATCTTCTATTTCAACATATTTTAAAATTCCATTTTCATATAGTTTTTCAATTTCACGACAATCTTGATGAGTAAATTTGTGACCTTTTTGGAAAATCACTTGTCCTTTTTTGTATCCTTCGTTTGTTTCTTCAGCAACGATATCTTCAAATGAAATTGATCCTAATAAACGATCAGAAATTTTTAATTTTCTATTTAAAACATGTCTGCCTGTTGGAGAAAGATTATATCTTCTTGAATTATAGAAGTAATTATTAAATAAAGAATCTAATGATTCATTAGTAATTCTGTCCCCTTTTCTTATTATTTGATAAATTGTTCTTCTACAGTCATTAATATCAATTGATTTATCTTTTTTAAGTGTTTCTCTTAGTTCAGGAGAATTCCCAAAGTAGTAAGGAATTTTTTCTTTGCTAAACCCTAATGCTCTTAAAAATAAAACTAATGAAACAGATTTAGTTTTATCAATTTTAACTTTAATAGGATCAACGCTTGTTGAAGTTACCTTATGAGAAATTTCAATTCAGAATCCAAGTCTAGGAAGAATTTCTAATTTATTGAATAGATCATCTGATTGTTTATTTCTAACTTTTAATCCGTAGTATGCTCCAGCAGATCTTATAAGCTGAGAAACAACAACTTTTTCAGATCCATTGATTATAAATGAAGCTTTATTTGTAAGTAAAGGAACATTACCAAAAAGAACGTCTTCTTCTTTTATTTCTCCGGTTTCAATAATAGTTTTACGAAGTTTAATATAAAGTTTAGCAAAAAAAGTATTTCCTCTTTTTTTAGCTGTAATCATTTCTTTTTCAGGGTCTTTTGGTTTTTCAAGTCTTTTTGAATTTTTAATATAATCAATTTCAATTTTTCCATTATTTGACATAATTGGAAAAATCTCCTTAAGAACTTCCTCAATACCCTTATTTAAAAATTTACTGTATGAATCTCTTTGCATTTGAAGTAAATCTTGTGTTTCAAGTTCAAACTTTGTATTTGAATAATCTCTTCTCTCTGTTATAGGTCCAAATTTTTTAATTTCGAATTTTGGTTTTTGCTCCATTTTAACTACCTTTATTGTCCTAAAACACAAAAAATGATAAAAAATTATCATTTTCATATGTTGGGAATTTATATTTTATATATAATAATAGCACAAATTGAAATTTATTTCTTATTTTCGTATAATTTTTTTTCTAAGTATTTTTCAAGTCTTTGATTTGTCTTATTTATTTGCTGATTTAGGTTCAAAATTGAAAGAATAGTAATTGGGTATTTTTTGATTGTAAAGAAGTTTTTTCGGTCTTTAAATGATAAATATTTGTCAAAATCATCAAAATAATTGTAGTCATCTATTGCAAATCCTAAAACAAAAGCATTTTCTCTTGTTTTATCTAAAATAGCTACATCAATTGTAATTGTTCCTATAGAAAAGTTTTGAACTATTTTAAAATTATCAAAAAGACCATCTTTTGCTTCTTCTTTAACTCTTAGTAAAAATTTTGATATAAGAGATTTTTTAAAATTATTCTGTTGCTCTGTTTTTTCTTCTTTATTTTCAGTTTGAACATAATTCTTTTTCTCTATATCTTTTAAATCAAGAAACTTTAATCATTCTTTAAAAATTTTAGCATCATCTGAATTTTCATTTATTACAACATCATCAGAATAAATAGATTTTATAACAATCATTTTATCTTTTGCTCTTGAAATAGCTACGTTTAGAGCATATTTACCATTTTTCTTAACCACATATGAAGCATGAAGTTTTGTAGTTTTATCATAAACAACTGAAACGATTACTAAATCTGCTTCATCGCCTTGAATATTTTCAACATTTCTTAAAAGAAGTTTTCCATCAAAAATTGCTTTTTCCATTTCAGGATAAGATTTAAAAATTTCTTTTTCAATTTCTCCCATTTGTGCAGCATTAAAACAAAGTAAAATTATTTTGTTATATTTATTTAAATTTTCATTTGTAATTTTTAAAGCTATTTCAATTTCATCTCTATTGATAGAATTATCTCAAATTCCATTTACATTAATTACTTCAATTGGAATTTCACCACTCTTAACATTAGAATCAACTACATCTAATTGAGACTTATAAAACATCTTAGAATTAAATGACATTAAAGAAGCATATTTTGAACGGTAATTTTTATCAAGTAAAATACTATAAACACCTTTTGCTTTGGCATAATCTAAAATAGATTCAATATTACCAAATTCAGACTCTCCTTCTGTTTTAATAGAAAATCATCTTGAAGGTTGCATTTGTTGATCATCACCTGCAAGAATTTTAATTTTTGCAAGGAATAATATCGGGATTGCTTTTTCTAAAAAGATTTGTGATGATTCATCTAAAAGAGCATAATCAAATTCATTTTGTTCTCAACAATGTAAATCAGTTTCTGGTGAAGTTATAATGATTGGAAAAAGTATTTTAATAATATCTGCATGCTTAGTAATAAAAGTATTAATATCTAAAGAAGCTGTTCTAGTATCTAAAGCAAATTTATTATATTTAGTTTTCATTTCTTTAGAAAGATTTTTCATTTTATTTACAATCATTTTTGAAATGATTGTTTTTAATTTTTTAGGATCATTTATTTTACTATTATATTTATTTAAATCAAATGAATTTATTTCATTTATTTTTTGAATAAGAGATAAATCTATTTTATTTTTTTGAGTTGTAAATTCATTTAAATCTAGTTTGTCTTCAATGAAATTTTCTTTTAATAATTTAGTAGTTTTTTTAAGAGTTTTAGGATATTTTACAAAGATATTTTCTCTTTTTAAACTGTTTTTAGCAAACATGTATTTATTGAAGTTTTTCTGGCTTCTAAGGGTTTCTAAATCATAAACTAATTTATCATCAAGTTCTAAAATTTTCTCAAATTTTTCTTGATTAAATTTACCATCATTATCTTTTAAAAATTTAGAAAATAAATCAAAGTTTATTTCGTTATTTCCATTTGATTTAATTTCTTTAAGTATTTCTAAATATTTTCTTTCAGAAGAAGAAATTAAAGTTATAAATTTATCATCTTCATCTATATTTAAATTTTCTAAATAATCGATGTATTCTTTAATTGGTTCATAGAAAGCTTTCTTATTCATTTCTCTATCAGTTAAAACGAATAAACAAAAGATTCCTAATTCTTCCATTCTCTCTTTTAAAACAACTAAAGCAGCTTTTTTTTGAGAAACAACTAAAGCTGTTTTATTAAACATTAATATATTAGTTATGATGTTTGAAATAGTTTGAGATTTACCTGTTCCTGGAGGACCTCAAATTATTGTATTTTGATTTAATGCAGAAACAACTGCTTTATCTTGAGAATAATTAGAATGTTGAATTTTATAAAAAGAAAAATTAGGTTTAAACATAATGTAATTAATATTATTTTTATAAATATTTTTATCGAATTCAACATCAATAATTCCATCTAATAAATCTTCTTCTATTATCTTTACCATTGTTTTTCTTAAATGGCTTCCTGTTGGTTCAAAAAATCCTAATGAAACTCCTGGGAAAAATTCAATTTTTTCATTTTGAATTTCATCTGGTTTAAAGTTCGGAATATTTCCTATTAATGTATTGGGAATATTGAAATTTTGATTTCATGTTTTAGTTATTGTTTCATATAATTTTAAAATTGACATTTTATCGAAATTAAAATCAACATCAAATAGGAATCCTTGAGTTTCTAAAAAATAAACAAGTTTTTCATTAATTTTTATATCCCCTATAGAAGTTAAAGAAATTCTTGAGTTTTTAATTTGAATATTTACTTCTTTAAAAAATAAAGGAGCTTGAATAGTTTTATTATCTACTCTAAGAGTTAGATATAAAAAACCTAGATGAATTGGTCATAAATTATTTTGCTCATTTAGGTTTCTTGCTTTATTTAAATAAAGCTTTCACTTATATGAAGATTTTTGTCCTTCAACTTCAGATCAGCTAATAAGTTGGGTTTTTAATTTTAAAAGTTTATCTTCTTTTAAATCCTTTTTCATTTGATTTAAAATATTTTCTGGAATATTTAAATTATATGTTTGACATATAACTTCTATTTCTTTTTGTTCATTAGCTGTTTCAATTTCATTTTTAAAATCAAGCAAATCACTTTCTTTAAGTGAAATAGAAAAATATTCACTACTTATAATTTTTTGAAAAAATTCTTTTCCAAATTTTTTATATACGTCAAAACTTTGTTTATTATCTATTTGGCCAAAAATACAAGTATCGTTAGCATTTATATTTAAAAGATTGTTAAGAATTTTTTTATATTGATCTTTCTTTATCTTTGTTTCGCTATCTTTTATCTTGTTTTTATTTGTATTTTCCATAAAAATATTTTATATTTAAAACTCCTTTTTAAAATATTTTTTTATTTTTAATTTATTTTCCGAGAAAAATGATTAATAAGAATAGCTCCTGCTTGGGCTACATTTAAGGATTCAAAATCAATTGGAATATATATTTTATGGTTTAGAAGCGGAAAAATGTTTTTATCTATTCCATTAGCTTCATTACCTAAAACAAGAATAAAATTGCTATTAATTTCCGCTTGATCATATTCTTTACTTGTTTTATCTAATACAGCTCCATAAGAAATAAAGCTTTTATGAGAAGCTAAATAGTCATATGAACTTTTAATATTTATACAATTAAAAGAAAATAAAGCTCCTTGAGATGAGCGAATTACCTTTGAATTGTATAAATCAACCCCTTCAACTATAACCGCGTCAAAAGAGAATGCTTTCGCTGTTCTAATTAATGTTCCTAGATTTCCTGGATCATTTATATTATTTAATAAAAGAATTTTTCCTTTTGCAGGAATTGAATAAAGAGGTTTTTTGCAAAGACCAATAATTTTTTGAGGAGTTGTTGTAGTTGATAATTTTTTTATAGTTTCTTCACTTACTAAAAAACAATTTTTAAAATCTTGATATTCTTCTATTGCATACACTTCAATAAGAAGATTATTTTTGAGAGCTTCTTCAACCAAATGAAAACCTTCTATTAAAAAAGTATTTGTAAGGTCTCGATATTTTTTTTGTTTAAGTTTAATCAATTCTTTTATTTGATTATTAGTTGCTTTTTTTATCACAATTAATATTTTACTTTTTATGTTTTTATTTTTTGTAATATTTTTCTTTAAATTAATAATATTTACAAATCATAATTTAATTTATAATTTAGTTTATGAAAAAAGAAAAGAAAGAAAAATATTTATTTGCTTTAGATCTTGATGGAACAGTTTTATCATCATCAACTGAAAATACTATTCACCCAGATACTGAAAAAGCAATAAGAAGAGCAATTGATGAAGGACACATTGTTTCTATAGTTACAGGAAGACCATGAGTTTCGACTAAAAAGATATATGAACAATTAGGACTTGATACAATAGTTGGTAATTTTAATGGAGCTCATGTTCATAATCCAAAAGATGAATTTTTTATTGATTATATTCAATATTTAGATATGAATGAAATTCTTTATCTTTTAGGTGATAAAAATATAAAATCAAAAATTAAAAATATCGCAATTGAAGGTCCTGGTTGAGTTCAATTAGAAAAAAGAGATGAAACATTAGAAAAAATATTTTCTTTTTATCTTGCTCCTAAATTTATTATTGGTATTGATTTAAATAAATTACCTTTAAAACCAACAGGAATTGTGCTTGATTTAAAAGAAAATATTGATGCTAGAGAATTAAAGAATTATTTAAAAATTAAATATGGAGATTTAGCTACTTTTTCTTTTTGATCAAAAGGAGAAGGAGAAACTCTTGCTTTTGATATAACTTCAATAGGTGTGGAAAAATCAAGTGTTATTTCACTTTTAATTAGATACTATGATATTGAAATCGAAAATACAGTGGCTATTGGTGATTCCTTTAATGATGAATCAATGTTTAAAGTAGTAAATTATTCTGTATGTCTTGCTAATGGAAATGAAGATACAAAAAAGAAAGCAAAATATATAACTAAGAAAACAAATAAAGAAGGCGGAGTAGGAGAATTTATTAATAATTTCTTAGACAATTTAAAAAAATAAGTTATTATTAAAATTTAATAGGGAGATAAAAATGGCGAAAGTAAATAATAAGAATAGTAAAGAAAAAAAACAAGAATCAAAATATAAGGATGAGAAATTAAAATACATTGAAAATTTTGTTTTAGATTCATTAGATTCTAATATGATAATTGGAGTTGATGAATCTGGTGTTGGAGATTATTTAACTCCTTTGGTTGCCGCAGCTGTTTTTGCAAAACCAGAAGACATAGCTAAATTAAAAAAGTTAGGAGTTCAAGATTCTAAAAAACTTTCTGATGATAAAATTTTAGCGCTTGCTCCAAAAATTAGGGAAATAACAACTTACCATGTTAATCATTTAACTCAAAGAGGTTATAACACATTAAATAAATATATGAATGCACACGAACTTAAAATGTTTTCGCATCTTAAATCAATCAATTTTATCGAAAACAAAATAAAAGATATTAATAAATATTTTATTGTAATTGATAAATATTCAACAACTAAAACAATTTGTGAATATTATGAAAAGTTTATGCAATCAACCGCTATTCAAACTTTTCCAATTAAAGCAGAAGTTATTTTAGTGGAAAAAGCTGAATCACATTCAATAGCTGTAGCGGCCGCTTCTATTCTTGCAAGAGAAAAACTTTTAATTCTTGTAAAAGAACAAAATGAAGAGCTTGAAATGGAAATTCCTTTAGGAACTAATGAAATTGTAGAAAAAGCTGCTCTGGTTTTTATTGAGAAATTTGGAAGAAAAAATTTATACAATATTGCTAAAATAAAGTTCAAAACAACTGAAAAATTAGATGAAATATTAGCTAATAACAAATAATTAGCACTCCCAATAAAAGAGTGCTATAATTTAAAAGAGGTGTTTAATGGATTTTGACTTTTTTAAAGATAATGAAGACTCAATAGTTTTTATAGAAAAATATGGACGTAATTTAACAGACCTAGCTAAGGAAAATAAATTAGAGCCAGTTATTGGTCGTGACGAAGAAATTAGAAGGTTAATTAGAATTCTTTCAAGAAAGACCAAAAATAACCCTATTTTAGTAGGTGATCCAGGAGTTGGGAAAACCGCTATTGTAGAAGCTTTAGCTAAAAGAATAGTAGTGGGAGATGTTCCTGACAATTTAAAAAATAAACAAATAGTAGAAATTGATGTTCCTTTATTATTTGCAGGAGCATCTTTTCAAGGTGAATTTGAAAAAAGAATTAAAAAACTTACCGCTGAAATAGTTGCTAAAGAAGGGGAAATTCTTATTTTTATTGACGAAATTCATTTAATCGTTGGAACAGGTAAAAATTCTCAAGGAAGTTCGATGGATATGGCTAATATCCTTAAACCAATGCTTGCAAGAGGAGAATTGCACTTAATTGGAGCAACTACCTTTGAAGAATATAAAAGATTTATTGAATCTGATTCAGCTCTTGAAAGAAGAATGCAAAAAATAAGAGTTGATGAACCAAGCATTCAAAGCACTATTACTATTTTAAGAGGAATAAAAGAAAGATTTGAAAACTTCCATAGAGTTAAAATTTCTGATGAAGCAATTATTCAAGCGGTTAATTTATCTTCAAGATTTATCTCTGATCGTTTCCTGCCCGATAAAGCAATCGATTTAATTGATGAAGCGGCCGCTACTATTAAAACTATTTTAAATTCAAAGCCTGAAGAATATGATAAATTAATGCAAGAAAAAGCTAATTTAGAAATGGAAAAAATAGCTATTTCTAAAGAAGAAAAAAGTTCTAAAATCCAAAGCAGAATTAAAGAAATTTCTTTACAACTAGAAGATATTAATAAAAAAATGAAATTAATATTTGATAAATGAAATGAAGAAAAAAGATCATTTAATGAAGTTGCTAAACTAAAAAGTAATTTAGAGATTTATAGATATAAATTAAATAAATCACAAAATGATTCTGACTTTGCAAAAGCTTCTGAATTAATGTATAAAATAATTCCAGATCTTGAAGAAAAAATTAAAGATGCTGAAAGAAAATTAGTTTCAAATGATAAAAATTCATTTCTTAAATTTAAAGTGCAAGCAAGTGATATTTCAGAAATAGTTAGCAAGTGAACACAAATTCCTGTATCTAAATTATTATCTTCTGATATCGATAAAATTTTAATACTAGAAAAGGAACTTAATAAAAAAATTATCGGACAAGAAAAAGCAATTAAAAATGTTACTGATGCCATAATTAGATCAAAAGCAAAAATTAATGATCCTAATCAACCGATTGGTTCATTTCTATTTTTAGGTCCTACAGGAGTTGGGAAAACAGAATTAGCTAAAGAGCTTGCTTTAAATTTATTTGGTTCTAAAAAGAAATTATTAAGATTCGATATGTCTGAATTTATGGACAAAGAATCAATTACTAAATTAATTGGTTCTCCTCCAGGTTATGTAGGTTATGGAGAAATGACTGCTTTATCTGATGCTGTAAGAAATAATCCATATTCTATAGTTCTTTTTGATGAAATAGAAAAAGCACATCCTGATGTTTTAAATTTATTATTACAAATTTTAGATGATGGTATTTTAACTGATTCAAAAGGAAAAGAAGTTAATTTTAAAAATGTAATTATTATTATGACTACTAATCTAGGTTCAACAATGATTTTAGATGGTGATTATTCAGATTCAAAAATTAATAGGGAATTACAAACAATTTTTAAACCAGAATTTATCAATCGAATAAATGATATTATTCCTTTTAGAACTCTTGAAGAAAATGATATTAATAAAATTATTGAATTAGAATTAGATAAACTAAAACAAAGAGTATTTGAAGAACATTCAATCGAATTAAATTTCAACAAAAACATTATTTTATATGTATATAACAAAGGTTTTAATCGTTCATATGGAGCAAGACCAATTAAAAGAATTATCTCTAAAGAAATTGAAACTTTAATAGCTGGTAAAATTCTTACAAAAGAATTAAAACACAATAATAATTACAATATTGACATTATCAAAAATGAATTAAAAATTAATGAATTACTTTTAAATTAATTTGTTATAATTTAAAAAATATGAAAAAATGAGTTATTTCTGATCTTGACGGAACGCTATTAATGCATCACAAAGATAGCGTAACAATTTGCGATAATGCTATAAATCAAATTAATAAATTAATGACTGAAACTAATAATGTTTTTTCAATAGCAACTGGAAGACATTATAAAGATGTTAGAAATTTATTGGCAAATTTTGATTTTGTAAAAAAAGAAGAAATTTTTATTATTGGAATAAACGGAAACCAAATTTATTCTCCTGTTTCTGATTCTTTAATTTATGAAAACTTTTTATCAAAAGAAGAAATTAAAAATTTTGATAATATTTTAGATTTTATGAGTGAAAAATTTGGAAAAAAATATTTACTTTATGGATATAACGGAAATGATGAAATGTTTTTTATAAATGATGGTTCTCCCCACTTTAATACAATGTTTGAACTTTTAAAATCATATGAATCGAATAACGGAGTTTTTGATTATGTTACTTATAAAAGTTATAAAGAAATAGATAATATATATAAATTATGTTTATATCTTATGGATGAAATTAATATTGAAAAATTAATTGAAGATCATCTTAGCAAAATAGAGAAAAACTTAACATTTGTTTGTGTAGGAAATAATTTTATTGAAGTAGTTAATAAAGGAACATCAAAACATTCTGCTCTTAAGGTTTTAAATAAGAAAGTTTATCCAGAAATTAATATGGAAAAAAATACAATTATTTTTGGTGATTCTGGTAATGATTATGAAATGATGAAACATGCCTGAGTAGCGATAACAAATATTGATGCTAGAAAACAAATTCAAGAAATTGCAACTTTAATTTACAAAGAACAAGCTTCTGAATTTGTTGCTAAAGGTATTAAAGAATTTATTTTTGATAATAAATAAAATAAAAAAACAACCTACATCAAATGTAAGTTGTTTATATCGTTTTTGTAAGAGAGATAAATTTTTGGAAATAAAATTATACTAAAAGAAAGAAAGATAAATAAAGATGACTTTAAAATATAACCGAAAGTGAATTAACAAAAATTACAAATAAAAATATATAAAAAAATTAAAATATAAAAATTAATTATTAGTAGAAAAAATAAATTTATATTAGAACGATATTAAACTAAATATATACTTATTTGGATTAAAAAGAATTATAAAAATCTTTTAACCCAATATTAATTATAATACTTTTTTTTATTAGAGATATTTTTTTTATAGATTTACAAAAAAGGCTCTATTTACTAGTATTTTGGTACTTTTTAAAAAAAGAAATTAGTTTTTTATAGATTTCTAAACACTGATTAAAATCTATTTCTAGTTCATACATTTTCGCAGCTTCTTCAAAATTTTCTTTTATTTTTAAAAACTCTTTATCCTCGTTTTCGAGAATTAATTCTCCCATTTCTTCTTTCGTTTTAGAATTACGATCAGTTAAACTTTTTTTATAAAATCATTTTATAAATGATTTTTCATCTATATCTTTATCTCATAATAAATGAAGATCGATTAAATCTTTTGTCCTTGTAGTGATTTCTGGATTAGAAATCAATGTCTTAAATTTTTCAGCCAAAATCATTTCTTGAGAAAAAGTAAGAACTGAATAATTTTTCATTCTTCGAAGTGGTCTTTTTTGAAGATTATATTTAGTGATTATATTTTGCAGTTCATCTTTATCATAAATTGTATTTAAAGAAAGCAGGATTTCGATTTCTTTATCACCAATTATTAAATTAGTAATAGTTTTACTTCTTGATTTAGGAATAAGGTTTAATTTAATAATTCTTTTTTGATAATCGATTTGATCCTCATTTTTAATTTGGAAATAAATATAATTATTTTTATCTTTTAAAATTTTAATAATATTAGCGATTTCATCTTTTCCTACATGAGAATCAATATCAAGAGTAGAACGTCTTGTAAGGGATAAAATTTCAATAGCAGAGCCGCCTTTAGTAAGAACTGTTACTAAATCGTCATTATTCGATAAAAGAACAATAATATATTCTCTAATAATTGATTTATTATCATTAGCATATTCTTGAAGAAGCTTTTTTAAATTTAAAGATTTTCGAGCAATATAATCTTCAATTCTTTCTTTATTTAAACCTCTTCTCATTTTTTTAAGATCAGAATATAATTTTTCTACTAAAAAAGGATTAACAACTTTTTCCAGTTTTTCAATTGCTTCTTTTTTTAATGTATTTTCTAAAGGAAATTTTTCTAATTCAATAAATAGTCTTTCAGGACAATAATAAAATTTATTATTCTTTTCAATAACTCCCATTGTAAAGCTATTTATTTTTTGCAATTTTATTTCATATTTATTTTTATCATAATTACTAGTATTAGTTCCTCATAACATTTCTAAATATTCTTTATTAGGAGAATAAGAAATAAAATGAAATTCATATAGAGCAGATAAAGAAGTAATTATTTTAGTGATTTGTTTCATAATATAATTTTACCATTTTATCTATTTATGTAGTATATTTATAATTATTATTATATATAATAATAATTATAAATATACTACATAAATAAAATTAGAATTAAAAATAAAATTTTACTTATCTATTAAAAGATTCATAAATTCTAATATTTGTGAAAATTTAGTAAAACAGAGAGAAGTAGCACAAGCTTCATATCCTTCAGCTTTTCTAAATAAAAAAATAATGTGTTCATATTCTTTTTGTATTTTAGATATTTCCATTAGTAATGCATCATTAAAAAAATCATATTTAGAAAAAGACGAATCTCATTTTTCTTGACCAAATGTAAATTTATTTAAATTATGAAGTGTAAGCGATAAGGCGCTATATGATTCTTTTCCTCAAAATATAGAAATAAAGTTAGATGATTCAATATATTCCTCTATATGACCATATTTTTTTTCATTTTTTAGAAGATGTTTTAAAATTTCAAGATAATCTCTCTGTTGATTACAAAATTTCATTCAAAATAATGATTTTAATTCATTAAAACAAAGATTGATATAAATCACTCTTTCACTTTTATCCTTAAAAATATTTTTAAATTTAACATATTCATCATCTAAGGATTTTAAATCATAAATCGTAGAACAAATTAAAGAAGATAAAGTATCAAAATAATTTATTTTATTTTCATATTCTAATTCTTTATATGTTGAATATTCCTTATCTTGCATAAAATAATTAAAATCCTCCTTTTTCTCATTTATCAACTATAAAATTTTTTATTTCATTATTAAAATCATTGATTGAATTACTATAATGGGGAGTTATTTTATTAATATTTTCTATAACTATTTTTGTATTATTAAAAATAATTTTATTACTATTATCTTTTAAAAGATTTTCTTTTTCTTTTTTAAAAATTTCTAAATTATTAATAAAATTTTTCATAAAATAAAATAACGAAGTTAAATCTTTTTTATGATTACTTATCTCTGTTAAGTATTTTAAATTTTCCTGTTGTTCATTTTTAAAATTATTTAATT
>JBOFZK010000070.1:0-1601 GCA_051655145.1 Metamycoplasmataceae bacterium | reverse complement strand
ATACAAAGGTGTAAATGTGGCATGTCTGGAACATACGGTAGGCACATGAAAGGACAAATTAAAATTTGTCATCTACATCAGACTGACAGACTGACATGTGGATGAATAGACAGATTGACAGACAATCAAATGAATGAACAAATAAACTTACAGACAGATAGACAGACTGACAAACCAACAGACAGGGGATGGATGGACGGACGGACGGACGGACGGGCGGACGGACGGACGGGCGGACGGACGGACAGACAGACAGACAGACAGACAGACAGATAGATAGATAGATAGATAGATAGATAGATAGATAGATAGATAGATAGATAGATAAACACAGCTTCCCTATTGCTTGCTAGTTCATCAGTGTGAATGAGAAAGACAGCTAATAAAATTATGCTAACAGGCTTATGTTCTAGTGCATAATGATTTCTGGCAATTTACACACAATTACAGTATGGACCCAAAAGATTGGCGTTTGGCTTAAAATAAACATACAGACAAAAAGTCTGACAAATGACAAGACAGACCAACAGATAAAAAGACGGGCATTTAGACAAACAGAAAAATTAACAGAGAGATAAACAGACTGACATGTAGATGAATAGACATTGACAAACAGGTAGATGAACAAATCGACAGACAGACAGTTTAATGGACAGACCAACAGACAGACACACAGGTTGCCAGGTGGATGGATAGACCAACACATTCGCACCCCACATCGTCACATATCGACGCTGTGGATGTTGCGTCCGACGGCGTCCACATCCGACGCCGAGGGTACCCCCTTCGCGTCGCTTTTCAACGTACCGGGACGGGAAACCCTTCGCGTTGCTTTTCGACGCAGATGGACGGGACCCCATTTGCGGGTTACGGTTAGGGTTTGGGTTAGGGTTAGGGTTCGAGTTAGGGTCAGGGTTAGGGTTTGGGTTAGGGTTAGGGTTAGGGTTAGGGTTACGGTCATCTTCAGAATTTTATGAAATTTTAAAATTAGTCCTATACACTTATTATGATAGATAATAAATTATTAAGTGTATAGGACAGCGATCTGCATTGAAAAGCGAAGCACAGGGGCTCCCATCCATCTACGTCGAAAAGCGACGCGAAGGGTTTCCCGTCCCTGTACGTCGAAAATCGACGCGAAGAGGGTACCCTCGGCGTCGGATGTGGACGCCGGCGGACGCAACATCCACAGCGTCGATATGTGACGATGTGGGGTGAGAATGCCCTGTGAAATCAGAAGGAGGTTCCAAGCCAAAAAAAACTTAGTTGCACCCCAGGATGTAAAAAGATGTAGCAACAAAACCTGTTACATAACTGTTTCTCAAATTTGTTAAAACTGATCAAACTAAGGAAAGTCTGTCCTCAGCAATCAAGCTAAGGCAGTGGTCCCCAAGCTTTTTTAAATTTTCAAGTAATCATAATTCAGGGAGCTTAATTTAAAACTTGTAATTTAATTTTTTTTTTATAAAATAACAAAACTGTTTTCATTCTTTCTGTGTGGCCCCAAGACCAGTCCATGGCCTGGTGTTTGGGGACTAACTGGTCTAAAAAATACCATATTAGAGAAAACATTCGAACTTCCCAACAATGCTACTTAAATA
>JBOFZK010000069.1:0-33288 GCA_051655145.1 Metamycoplasmataceae bacterium | reverse complement strand
TAAATCTATTTCTGATTTAATACTATTTGAAATATCTCGAGGATTATAATTTAGTTTAATTAAAATATTTATTTTATTATCGATTAACTCATTCATTTTAAAAGTGTTGTTTCAATTAATATCTACACTAGCTGTATCGTTTAGAGAAAAAATATTTTTCATTCCCTCATAAAAAGATTTTATTTTTTTAGAAAAAGTTAAAACTCCATTTGAATTATTCAATTTTCTTTTTAAAAAATCTTCTTTTTTCTTGTTAATAGTTGCTGAATGATTAAGATTTTTTTTAATTTCATCATCTTGATATACAACATCAAAACGATTTTTAAAATCTTCTTCTTTTTCTTTCTTAGTTTTTTTAGAAAGAGACATTGCATTAATTTCTTCACCATTAAATTTAATAGCGGAAACAAATTCTAAACCGAATTCTTTATACGCAGCTTTTACAGAATCACAAATATAACCATTTTTAATTCCAGCTAATAAATCAAATAAAGTAGATTTTCCTCCACCTTTAGGCCCAATTATAATATTACTTTTTTCACTAAAATCAATTGTAAAAATATTATATTCACTAATGGAATCAGTTCTTTTAAATATTAATTGTTTAATCATCTAAAATACCTTTCTAAAATATTTTTGCTTTTCATTAATTTTTTTCTTAAGTTGATTATATGATAATTCATTTATTTCTATTTCTGTAATTAATTTTCCTTGCTGAGGATATTTCCTTCAAATATGGGTATCAGAAAAACTAACTACAGAAGTAGGATCAATCCCTTTAATTGCTTTTTTATAATTATGATGATCTTCACTAGTTATTTCTATAGCATCATAATTTATCATTAAAAGATCATCTAATTCAAGAAAATCAGCTTTTCCTACATGAGGAATACACAAATGATCAAAATCGGCAAAAATTAAATTAGCATTTTCTAAACTAATTCCTCTTGTGGGAATATTTTTTTTAGCTATCTCTTCTATTTTTATTAACTGCTCATCTGAAAGTTCATCTGAAAAAATATAAATAATATTGCCGATCTTTCCGTTTTTTCTAACAACATTAACTTCAATTCCTGGAAGAACTAAAAGATTACCTGTTTGAGCAATTCTTTTTGCTTTTTTATATAGTTTTAAATCAAAAATATTATGATCTGTAAAAGAAAAGATTTTAATCCCAAAAGAATTTAATTTAGAAATAGCAAAATGAGTTGATTCTCACTCTATAGAATTTTCATGAAATTTTGATGCTCTTGTATGTAAATGTAAATCTATTCTTGCTTTCATTATTTTCCTAAACAAAACTTACTAAAAATAGAATCTAATAAATCTTCTTTATCAACAATTCCTATTATTGATTTTAAATTTTCTCAAGCGCTATAAATATCAACAATGATTACATCATAGGTCTGATCATTTTCAAGTGATGATAAGGCATTTTTAAAAGCGTTATTTGCTTTTTTTAATAAAACAGTTTCTCTTTGGTTAAAGAACCAATCATCATGTTCTATTTTATTTTTATCAAATATATTTCCAAGCCAATCAAAGATCAGTTCAATATCTTTATTTAAAGCAGAAATATAAATATTTTTTTCACTATCTTTTTTAATATTTTTAATTAAATCTTTTTTATTGAAAATTCTTAAATATATTTTCTCCTTCGCTTTTTCTTCAATTAAAATATCATTTTTAGAAATTTCTTTTGTAGCATCAATTATATGAAAAACAATTGCCGATTTTTCTATAGCTTCTAAACTTTTTTTAATTCCTATTTTTTCAATTTCATTTTCAGTAGCTCTAATCCCGGCTGTATCTAAAAATTTTAAAATAATATTTTTATATACTATTTCCCCTTCAACTATATCTCTAGTAGTTCCTTCAATATCTGTAACTATTGATTTATCTTCGTTTAAAATAACGTTTAATAACGCACTTTTTCCAGCATTAGGCGAACCAACAATCGCTACATTTATAGTGCTTGAATAATATTGATTTTCTTCTGATTGTTTAATTATATTATCAATTTCAATAATAAAAGATTTTAGTTTTTTAGTTATTTTAATTTCATTAATCTTTTCAACATCATCATATTCTGGATAATCAATATTTACTTCGCAAATACCAATTAATTCTTCTAGATCTTTTATTACTTTATCGATAAATAAAGTTGATTTATTTTCAAATCTATTTATAGCAATTTTTGTTTGGAAAATAGTTTTTGCATGAATTAAATCATTAATTGCTTCCGCCTTAATTAAATCAATTTTTCCATTTAAAAATGCTCTTCTACTAAATTCACCTGGATTAGCTTTTCTGGCCCCATTTTCAATTATTAAATTAACAATCAAATTAGTAATTAAAACTCCTCCATGACACATTATTTCAATTGTATCTTCTCCTACAAAATTATTATTTCCTTTATAGAAATTAATTAATACTTCATCGATTTTATTTTTATTTTCATCAACTATAAAACCATATGTGATTGTTTTATCATTTCCTATTTTTCCAGTATAAATTTTTTTAATGATATCAAAAGATTCTGGACCAGAAATTCTTATAATAGAAATCGCTTGGTTTATATTTCCCGAAGCTATTGCAACAATATTATCAAACATATCTAAATTATATATAATATTATATAAATAATAAGGAAATATAAATTATGGATAAAATCATTTTAGAGGCTTGTATTGATAATGAAGCATCTGCCAAGAAGTTTATTGAAAGAAGAGTTGATAGATTCGAAACTTGTTCAAGACTAGATAAAGGAGGATTAACTCCTACTATTGAACTTTTTAATTATATTAAAACTAATTCAGATATTAAGCAAGTCGTTATGATTAGAACGAATGAAAACTTCTCAGCAAATTTTTTTGAAATAATGAAAATGAAAAAACAAATAAAAGAATTTAAAGAAATAGGAGCAGATTCTTTTGTTTTTGGTTTTATCAAAAACGACGAATTAGACATTAATGCTTTAAAAAAATTAATTGAAGTAGTTGGAGATAAAGAATATTGTTTTCATATGGCAATAGATAAGTTAGGTCATTATAAAAAAAATATTCAAACTCTAATTGATTTAGGTTTTAAAAGAGTTTTATTAAAAGGGGGAAATAGCCCTGCAATTAATAATACAAAAAAAATTTCAGAATTAATAAATCTTTTTTCTGGAAAAATTGAAATTTTAGTCGGTGGTTCGGTAACTAAGGATAATTGAAAAGAAATAGCTGAAAAAACTAAAGCTACTCAATTTCATGGTACAAAAATAGCATAATAGCAAATAAGAATAGTTTAATTAAGTTATAATTAATTTAATGAAATTTATTGATGAAATAAAACTAGAACTTAAAGCAGGTAATGGCGGAAACGGAATTATCTCTTTTAGACATGAAGCTAGAGTTGAAAAAGGTGGTCCTGATGGCGGAGATGGCGGTAGTGGAGGAAATATTTTCTTTCAAGGAGAATCAGGATTAAATACACTTTTCCATTTATATAACACTAAAATAATAAGAGGAAATGATGGCGAAAATGGAATGTCTAAAAACATGTATGGCCAAAAAGGAAAAGATATTATTGTAAAAGTTCCTTTTGGAACAATTATTTATAATGATAATGGTTCAATAATAGCTGATATTGTTGATGATAAACAATATTTAATTGCTAAAGGTGGAAAAGGTGGTTTTGGAAATAATAAATTTAAATCATCTAGAAATACAGTTCCAAGAATAGCGGAAAATGGTGATCAAGGACAAAAATTAAAGGTTTTACTTAAATTAAAAATAATGTCAGATATTGGTTTAGTAGGAAAACCATCAGCTGGTAAATCAACAATTATTTCTTTAATAACTAATGCTAAAGCAAAAGTAGGAGATTATGATTTTACAACCCTAGTTCCTCAACTAGGTCTTATTAAAATTTTTGATAAATCAATTGTAATCGCGGATATTCCAGGAATAATTGAAAACTCTTCTCAAGGTAAGGGATTAGGGATAAGATTTATAAGTCATATAGAAAGATGTAGAGCATTATGTTTTATAATTGATTTTGGTTCTGAAAAATCTAATCCTATAAAAGATTTTGAAATTCTTAAACATGAACTTAAAGAATTTAATAATCTCCTTCTTGAAAGAAATTTCATCATTATTGCTAATAAATCAGATCTAGATAATTTTGCAAAAAATTTAAAAGATTTTAAAAAGAAATTTCCAAAAGTAACAATTATCGAAAATTCTTTTTTACTTGATAGTTTTGATCATATTAAAAAAGCTCTTTTTGATCTTTATAATAAATCAAATGATTATTCAATTGAGGAAAAAGAAACAGAAGTTTATATTAATTTTGAAGAAGAGTTAAAAGTTGAAAAAGTTTATGAAGGTTTATATGAAATATCAGGAACAAAAATTATGGAAATCTATAACAAAATTCCTTTAATTACCTATGAAAATGTGTTAAGATTTAATAAAAAGGTAAAAGAAATTGGTTTATGAACCTTTCTAATAAAAGCCGGAATTCAAAAGGGCGATGTTGTTAGAATAGAAGATTATGAATTTACTTGGGAAGAGGAATAAAATGACTATAGCTAAAAAATTAATAGGATTATCAATAGTACCTATAATAGCAATTCCTACTGCAATTTCTTGTTCTGCTACTTCTCTTCCTGTAGAAACAGTTTTTCCTAAATTAGATACTAAAAAATTATCAGCATTTATAAAAGGTACAAATCCAAATTTAACTGAGGCAATAATAGATGCATGAATTACAACTAATCCTTCATATCAAGTAAATAAAATTGTAGATCCACAAACAAATTTAACTACTATTCCAAATGATATGTATATTTCTTCACCGGTTGAAAATATTTTTTTTGAATCAATTTTAATTTCTTTAGAAAATATTCCGCAAAATAATACAACAGAAAAAGCAATAAAATTTACATTAAAATTAAAAAATGCTGATAATAAAAGCAAAAAAAATTATTTATTTAAAAATAATCAAAAAACAACAAACATTTTAGTAAAATTTACTGATTTACTTATATAAAATTTTTTCAATTGCTTTTGAAATCATTAAAGCGCACTCATATCTATTCATTTGATTTTTTATATTTTCAAAAATAATTAAATTATCTACTTTATTTTTTTCTTCTTCACTTAGGTTTTCTTTTTCAATTACTTTTTTATATAAAGTATTTAATTCTTCAATACTAATTCCAGTTTTTTTAATATTCTCAATAAATAAATCAGCAGAAGCTATAAAAATAGCACATCCATTACCTTGAAAAAGTAATTCATTATTTTTTTTATTTATAAAAATAGTTACATCATCAGCACAAGTATCTGAATGATGATAAGCACTTTCATAATCTTCTATATTTAATATTTTTTCTTTTCTATTTAATGGATTTAAATAGTGTTTCATGATGATTTCTCTTTTCTCATTTTCACTATAGGAAATCAAGAAAATCACCACCATTTTTTAATTCGTTAATAAATTTATCAACATCATCTTTATTGCTGTAAAAAGAAAAAGAAATTCTTACATAATTATCTGTTCTATTTAAAGGATTAGATAAATTACAAAAATGTCCGCTTCTTACATAAATATTTCTTTTTCCTAAATAAGAAGCTACTTCTTGAGAAGCAACATCTTTAACTTTGAAAATAATTATACTGTTTCCTCTAGTATTAAAAACTTCTATATTTTTAAGTTTTGATAATTCATCAAAACAATATGATGAAACATCTTTTAAATGATTGGTAAAAACTAAAGATTTTTCAAAATATTCTAAAGCTTTTGAAAATCCATAAATACCACCTACATTAGGTGTTCCTGGTTCATGAGCTAAATTTGATTCTTTTGGTTTTCATTCTAAATCTTCTTGAATATAATCAAGCGCTCCTCCACCAAATTTTTTAGGTTTTAATTTCTTTAAAAGACTTGATTCAATAACAAGCGCTCCTATTCCCATAGGTCCAAAAATTTTATTAGAACTAAAAACAATTGCCGATGAATTTTTAAGACTAACTTTTTCACTAACAATAGCTTGTGCTGCATCATTAAAAAGATAAATATCTTTTCCTGCAATCGCTTTACTAATTTTTTCAATATCATTAACTTCTTCAAAAGAATTTGATTTTTGTGAAAAAGAAATAATTTTTGTTTTATCACTTATTTTTGGAAGAATCTCATTAGTCATTATAACTTTAGCATTTTTCTTTTTAGCAAGTTCTAATCAAGGAACTATATTAGAACTATGATTTAATTCGGATAAAATTATTTCATCATTTTCTTTTATAAAATCTTCCATTAATAAAGCAAGGTAATTTAATGAATCAGTTGTACTTGAAGTGATTATTACTTCGCTTTCTTTTGCATCAACTAAAGTAGCAATTTGTTTTTTTAAAAAATGATATTTATTTTTAATATCAATAGCTAATTGAGTTTCGCTTGTTTTTGGAGAAATAGCTATATCTAAAAAATAATTATTCATTTCATTTACAACTTCTTTTGGTTTTAAAACAAGAGCAGAAGAATCTAAGTAAACAATCTTTTCTAATATTGGGAAATCTTTTCTAAATTCATCGTGGTTTTTCATAATTTAAATATTATACTATTTTCTTTTTTTAAATAGCATTAGATATTCTATATTTTTTGATTTATTTCCTTTTATAGGAGATTTTTCAATTCCGATAAAGTCAAAATTTATTTCATCATAATGTTTGATTTCATTAATTATTTTTTCATGATTAGAATCATCAACAAAACCACCAGGAAGAACATCTTCTCTTTTCGCTTCAAACTGTGGTTTTAAAAGCATTAAAAATAATTCATCTTTATCAAGTAAATTAGCTATTACATTAAATATATTTTTAGTAGAAATAAAGGATACATCAGCACAAATAAAATTTATTTTTTTATCAAACATATTTTCATTAATTGTTTTTAAATTTGTTTTTTCCATAGATTTAACTTTTTCATTAATTCGAAGAGAAAAATCAAGTTGATTAGTTCCTACATCAAGAGCATAAATAAAAGCTGCTCCTTTTTCTAAAAGAACTTGTGTAAATCCTCCTGTTGAAGATCCGATATCAAGACAAACTTTATTATTAACATCAAGATCAAAAACTGAAAAGGCTTTTAATATTTTTTGAGCCCCTCTTGATACATAATTATTTTCTTCTTTAATTGATATTAAATTTTCATCTAATATTTTTTGTTCTAGATTTAATACAGGTTCTCCATTTAAAAGAATTTTTTTTTGTAAAAATAAAGAATCAATTCTTTTTTTATCTAATTCAAATTTATTAATTAAAATATCTTTTATTTTATATTTCATAATTTAATTTTTAATATATGGAAATATTTCCTTTACATATAAAAATCCTGATATTAAAGAAAAAATAACTGCTAAGAATAAAGGAATATTTAAATAATAAATAATTTCACTATTTCAATTACTGTAATTTATAAAAATAGGACAAAGAATAAAAATTAAAATTATGCCAATTGTTTGTAAAACAGTTTTAATTTTTCCAAAAATAGATGCTTCTATTTTAATGTTATTTTTAGCCGCTACATTTCTAAAACCATCAACTATTAAATCTCTTATTAAAAATATTAAAAAAACATATCAAAAACTTAAATTACTTATAACGAAAAATAATAAAACAACATTAGTAATTATTTTGTCACTTAAAGGATCAAATAATTTACCAAAATCTGAAACTTGATTATTTTTTCTTGCTATATACCCGTCTAAAAAATCACTAAACATAGCAATCGCAAAAATTAATAAAGAAACTATAAAAAAAATAATTGAATAATTATTCATCGATATTTTAGAATAATCAAGCTGGTTAGTTAAATCTTGATTGTTATAATAATGAGATAAAAATAAAAAAATAGTTAAAGGGAATGCTAATATTATTCTAAAAATTGTAATTTTATTAGGCAAATTTAATTTCATTTATTTTTTAAACCTTTTACCTTTTTTATTATTTTCAACAACAACTTCTTCTGTTTCTTCAATTTCTTCAGGAATATAATTTGAATTAAAACGATTATTAATTTTTTCTTTTTCTTCTTCTACAATTGTTTCATAAAAAGGATCATTTTTTAGTTCTTCATTTAATTGAGCAAAAAACTCTATATTCTCTTTACATTTCTTTTCTCATAAATTTGATTTAACATCGATTAAAGCATCGATATTTGAAACCATTAATGGATTTGCTTCCCCTTTAACATAAATTAATTTAAATTCTTTTGAGTTTCTTATATTTTTTAATAAATCTCTTGAAGCATTATTAATATCTTTCATTTTTTTATTTCCAATAGAAGAGATAAAATTTTCTAGTTCTTGTTGATTTTTTTCAATAATCATAGTAACTTTTACTGAAATAACTTTTGTATTTTTTTCAGTTACTCTTTTAAGTTCTAATTTTTTTTTGAATATTTCTTTGTTTCTTTTTTTATCTTTTAAAAAAGAAAATACCATAAATCCTACTAATAAAGCTATTAGAAGACCCATTATTAATCAAACTATTCAATTGTCCATATTTATTTATTATATATTTTAAATTTTTTTAATTAAAAAAGTTTTTCATTTTTTTAATTTTTATTTTATAATTAATTTGTTTTAACTAAAACACAATAAATGTGGAGGAGTAGCAAAGTGGCCAAATGCAGGTGGCTGTAACCCATTTCTCTTCGAGTTCGGGGGTTCGAATCCCTCCTCCTCCACCAATTATTGCCCCTTAGCCAAGCGGAAAGGCATTGGATTTTGGTTCCAACACGCGTAGGTTCGAATCCTACAGGGGCAGCCAAATCACTTTAGTGACCAAAATAATAAGAAATTATTTTAATTTTTTAAGATAATTTTAAGATTATAATATATATAAGAAATATGGCTAGCAAAAAAAACACTAAAACAAATGATTCAAATTCTTCAATATATGAAGAATATACATTTAAATTATCAAATTTTGATGGTCCTCTTGATTTATTATTAACCCTTATTAAAAAGAAAAATATTAGTATTTTCGAAGTTGATTTAGTAGAACTTTGTACTCAATATTTAGATATTATTGAAAAAACAGCTCAAAAAGATTTAGATATTTCTTCAGAATATCTTGTTATGGCATCAGAATTAATTTATTTAAAATCACGTTTAATTTTAGCTGATGAAGAAGAAGCTGAAGAAGTTGAGATTGATAAAAATAAAATTTTAAGATTATTAGCTGAGTATGAAGAGTTTAAAAAACTTTCTTTAACTCTTAGACAACAAGAAGCTTTAAGAAGAGAAATTTTTATAAAACAAGGTGAAGATTTATCGGATTATATTAAAGAAGTTGATGAATCTTTATTAGAAGGAACCGGTAATCCTATTAAAATGATTATTGCTTTAAGAAAAATGTTTGAAAGAACTTTTGCAGAAAAATTAAGAACTATAAAACTGGAAAAATTTAATTTATCTCCTGAAGATAGAAGAAAAGAAGTAAGACAATTAATCGATAATAATCCAAATAATATTACTTTTGAATTATTATTTTCTGTTCCTTCCTTAAATCATTTTGTAATAACTTTAATAGTTATTCTTGATATGGTAAGAAAAGAAGAATTAATTTTAGAGCAACATAAACAATTTGATAAAATTTATATATCTAAAGGAGGAATGTACTAATGACACTTAAACAAAAAGCAATTGAAGCAATTTTATATATGAAGGGTGAAGAAGGGGTTAAATTAAACCAAATTAAAGATATTTTTCAACTTGATACAACTGCTTCAGCTAAAGCGATGATGAATACTTTTAAAACTGAATATAATGATGGAAAAAGAGGAATTGTTTTGCAAGAATTTGGTGATGTTTATAAATTATCAACAATCCCTGAAGCAAAACCTTATTTAACTGAATTAATTTCTAAAGAACAAAATTCAAGATTAAGTAATTCTTCTTTAGAAGTGATTGGAATAATTGCCTATAAAGCACCTATTACTAAATCTAATATTAATGCAATTAGAGGAAAAGCATCTGAAACAATTGTAAATAATTTAATTTTAAAAGGTTTAGTTGAAGAAGTTGGTATTTCTAAAACTCCTGGACATCCAATTTTATTTGGAATAACTGATAAATTTTATGATTATTTTAAAATAAGATCAATAAATGAATTACCTAGATTAATTGAATTTAATAATATTAATCTTTCTTCTATTCAAGAAGATGATGATAATAATGATGAATTAATGGATTTATATAGTTCACAAAGAGAAGATTAATTAATGAATTTATTGAATTATAAAGCTACTAAAAATGATGAAGGAAGAACGATATTTAAATTTTTAACCAAAGTGTTAAATAATACTCCTATTTCAAGAATTGAAAAATCTTTTCGAAAAAAAGATATTAAATTAAATGGAGTAAGAGTTATTGATAAAAATATTAAACTTAATCTAAATGATATTATAGAAGTTTATGGTTTAGATAATGTTTCTAGAAATGATTTTTTTCCAACAGATTATAGTGATTTAAAAATCAACCATGAAGATGAAAACATTTTAATAATTGATAAAAAATCAGGAGTAGTTGTTCATGGAGAAATTGATTCTCTTGATAACAAAGTATTATCATATTTAAAATTTCAACAAACAGATTCTTTTAAACCATCTCATGTAGGAAGATTAGATAAAGATACTTCCGGTCTTATTGTATATGCTAAAAATTATAAAACTCTTGTTCAACTAAATGAAAAAACAGAATATTTTGATAAATATTATCTTTTAAAATCAGATTATGAATTTGATAAAAAAGATGTAACTTTATATACAAAATATGATTATAAAACTGATAAGTATTTAATTTCAGAAAAACCCAATAAAGATTGAATTATGATGAGAACTATTTTCTACAAAGAAAAACAAAGAAGATATGCCAAAATAATTACTGGGAAAAAACACCAAATCCGTTTATCCTTATCTTATTTAGGATTTCCAATTTATGGTGATCGAAAATATAATGGTCCTAAAGATAAAAGATTAAGATTACATTCTTTTAAATTAGTCTTTAAAAAACTAAATGATAATTTAGAATATTTAAATAATACAATTTATATTTCAAACGAAAAATATTAAATAATTAAAAAAAGCGCCCTTTAATAAAAAGGCGCTTTTTAAAATTTGTTTTATTTTCTTAGATTTAGTTTCTTAATAACGTTTTGGTATGAAGCAAAATCATTTTCTTTTAAATAAGTTAAATATTTTTTTCTACGATTTATTTTTGCAATAAATCCTCTTTTAGAATGTAAGTCTTTTTTGTTTGTTAAAAAATGAGGTTTAAGATTTTCAATATCTTCAGTTAAAATTGCTATTTGAACTTCAACCGATCCTGTATCTTTATCACTTTTTCCAAATTCTTTTGTTAAAGCTAATTTTCTTTCTTTTGAAACCATATTGTTTCCCTTTCATAAATGGGTTTAACCGAGCGTTTGATAACCAAGTTAACCTTAATGTTTTCTTAAATTATATAATATTTTTTTCTTTTTATAAAAAAAAGCAAAAAAACATTAAATTATTCTTATTTATTCAAAATTATTCTTATTTATTCAAAATTAATTGTTTATTATAATATAATAGAAATTAGGCAATTAAATATGTCAATAGCAATTAGAAATCAAATTTTAGAATTTATAAAGAATAAAAAAAATGTAAAACCAAAAGAAATACAAGATTTTTTTAATTTATCTCTTTCAACAACTAGAAGATATTTATTATCTTTAAGTAAAGATGATTTAATTGAAAAACATTTTGGGGAAATAATTTTTAAAAATGATTATTCTGTAAATATTGAATATAGTGCAAATAGCAAAATAAGTCAAAATATAAATTCAAAGAAAAAAATTGCTAAAAAAGCTGCTGAGTTTAATTGTCTAGAATCACCTATTTATTTAGATTCAGGATCTAATTGTTATTATTTATTGGATTATCTTCCTAAGAAAACAATTATTTATACAAATTCTTTATTAAATGCAAGTAAAGCAATAGATATAGGATTTAAAAATGTTCATATCTTAGGCGGAAAAATAAAAGAAAATACTAAAGCGATTGTTAATTTAGAGCAAATATATATTGAAAGAGTTAATTTTTCAGTTTCTTTTATGGGAGTTAATGGAATTTCTGTAAATGAAGACCTTACAACTCCTGAAGAAAATGAAGGAATATGCAAAATGAATATTATGAATAATTCTGAAAAAATAGTAATTCTTTGTGAAAAACAAAAATTAGGAAAAAAATCTTTTTTTAATTTTTCAGTTAATGACAAAGAAATAATTGTAATAACAGATAATGAAGTAGTTCCTGAATTTGCAAATAAATATAAATATATTACAACAGAAGGAGAGTAAAAATGATTAGTAAGTTTATTCAAAAAGATTTATTTTTATTAGATAAAACTTTTGCTTCAAAAAATGAAGCATTACAATTTTTTTCTAATTTATTAGAAGAAAAAAAATATGTTAAAAATAGTCAAGAAACTTATAATTTAGCATTACAAAGAGAACAAGAATTTCCAACTAATATTGGAAATAAAATTGCTATGCCTCACATTTTAAATGATGTAGTTTTAAAACCTTGTATTCTTTTCGCTCGTGTTAATAACTTAACATGAGATGAAAATGATATGTCAGAAAATGCGAATGTAAATTATATCTTTTTTATTATCTTTAACAAAAACACTGGTGCTTCTTCCCATATGGATATTATTTCAGAATTATCAAGAACAGCATATAGTGATGATTTCATTCAAAACTTAAATAATTTAAGTTCATTTAAAAAATTTAAATCTTTATTTAATGAGGAACAAGAAATTCCAGTTACAACAGAAGAAAATAATGGAAACTACGATATTGTAGCAGTAACTGCATGTCCTACAGGAGTAGCGCATACATATTTAGCCGCTGAAGCTTTAATGAAAGAAGCTAAAAACTTAGGTCTTAATATTAAAGTTGAAACCCAAGGTACTGAAGGAGCTAAAAATCATTTATCTCAAGAAGAAATAAATAATGCCAAAGGGATTATTTTAGCTCTTGATAGAAGTGTTGATACTTCAAGATTTGCAGGTCAAAAAAATGTTCTAGAAATTTCAACAAGAACAGCAATGAAAAATCCTAAAAATATTCTTGAAAAATCGTTAAATGGAGAAGGAGTTACATTTAAAGGGACAGTTAATAAAAATTCTAGTTCTGATGATAACTTAATGAGTTTTAATAATTTTGGAAAAAGAATTTATAGATCAATGATGAATGGAGTAGCTCATATGCTTCCCTTTGTTATTTTCGGAGGAATCATGATCGCGATAGCTTTTATGATTGATACCTTTGCAGGAGTTCCGGAATCTGAAATAGGAAATCTAGGAAGTTATCATACTGCATCTAAATGATTTAAACAAATAGGAGATATTTCCTTTACCTTATTAGTTCCTATTTTAGGAGCATATATGGCATTTGGTCTGGTCGGTAAAGGTGGACTATTACCAGGATTTATTACAGGATTTATGTCTACAGGAGTAATGTATGTTACTGTAAGAAATGGTATTAATGTTCCTTGACTAATGGATTTTCTATCAGATGAGCATCTAAAAATGCTAGCAAATGGTAGTGGATTCTTCGGAGCTATCGGAGGAGCTATATTAACAGCGACCTTATATATTTTAATAACAAAATATATATTTTCTAAAATGCCTCATTCATTAAATGCAATTAAAAATATTTTATTAATGCCATTTTTTGGAACATTAATTATTGCAGGAGCATTCTTTATTTTAAATATTCCATTACAATTTGTTAATTTAGGATTTGGAATGTTATTAAACTTATTTAAAGATTTACCACAACTATATCCTATATTAGGAATTATTATGGGAATGATGATGTGTTCAGATCTTGGTGGACCTATTAATAAAGCCGCTTATGTTTTTGGAACAATCACAATAGCTCAATCAGGAGCTGCAGGTTCAATTCCTATGGCAATTGCTATGGGATCAGGAATGGTTCCTCCATTAGCGATAGCTCTTTCAGGAACTATTGATAAAAAAATATGAACAAAAGAACAAATTAAACAATCATATTCAAACTATGTTATGGGATTATCATTTATTTCTGAAGGAGCAATTCCATTTACAGCTGAACAACCTAGAAAAATGATTATTTCAAATTTAGTAGGTGGAGCTATTACAGGAATTTTAATTGGTTCTCTTCAAGTTGGTTCATTAGCACCACATGGTGGAATATTTGTTGTTCCTCTTTTAAGATGTCAATTATTCGGAGATGCCGGAATGCAAATAGGTATGGGAATTACTTTCTTTTTAGGATCTATTTTAATTGGTTCATTTGCCGAAATGGGAGTTATTTCAGCCCTTTCAAGATTTATTAAATTTGGTAAAAATAAACAACTTGAAGAACAAATTGTAGAATATATTTAATGAGGTAGAAAATGATTTATACAATAACATTTTCTCCTAGTATTGATTATATAGTCGAAAATAATAAGGCAGATTTTAATAGTAATAATTTAAATAGAATTGAGGAATATTATTTTACTCCTGGAGGAAAAGGAATAAATGCTTCTATTATTTTAAATGATTTAAAAATAGATAATAAAGCAATTATTTTTACAGGAGGAAAAACAGAAAAACTTTTTTTTGATTTATTAAATGATTATAAAATAAATTTTTCTTCAATTCCTTTAAATGAAGGACAAGATACAAGAATTAATTTTAAATATTTTTCAAATAAAAATAAATTTGAAGTTAATGGTCCTAGCTTTTCTATAAATAATAATCAATATGAAAATATGATAAATATATTAAAAGATATTTCAGAAAATGATTACGTTTTTATAATGGGAAAATGTGATGAAGAAAATATTATAAAATTAGTTAAATTTATTTCCTTAAAAAAAGCAAAAATAATATTAGATATTGATTCAAATATTATTTTAGATTTATTAAAATTTAATCCTTTAATAATTAAACCAAATATAGATGAAACTCAATCGATTTTAAATAAAAAAATATCGACAGATTCAGAAATATATTCAGCGGCAGTTTCCTTAAAAAAATTAGGATCTGAAAATGTAATTATTTCAAATGGAGCAAAAGGAAATTATTTACTTGATAAAGATAATAATTTCATAAAAACAGATTTTCCTAAAATAGAAAATATTAAATCAACAGTTGGTGCTGGAGATACATTAATATCATCTTTTTTCGCTTATAAATATCTAAAAAATTTATCTAGTTTAGAAGCTATAAAAAAAGCTACAGCAATGTCTATTTCAACATCAAAAAATTGACATTTAGGAAACGAAAACGAAGCAAACAATTATTTAAAAGTTATACAAACAAAAAATATTAATTAAAAATTATTCTTTAATTTTTTCAAAAATAACTTTAGCAATAGCGTCAGTATTATTAGAACCAATTTTTGGTTCTATTTTACTTTTTAGATCCTCAGTAGCATTTTCTAATGCATAACCATTATTACCACTATTTTTAATCATTTCATAATCATTTCCAGAATCACCAAAAGTAACTATTTTATTTTTATCAATATTTAATTTATTGGCTATTTCTAATAACCCAGTTCATTTAGAAATATTTTTTGGATTAACATCTAAAAATATTCCATTAGCTACGCAAACAGAATAATCATTTCCATATTTTTGTTCAAATTCTTTTAAATATTTCGAACAAAAATCTTTACTACTATGAATTGATAATTGAGTAATAGTTTCTCCGCTATATATTTCATTTTTTTCCGGAAATTTTTTAGAAAAATTAATAATTTCTTCAATCTTATTATTTTCTAAAACTTTTGAATCATTTGCTCTTAATAAGGGATAATTATAACTTTCTTGATCAGTGTGTAATGTAAAATCTACAGCATGCTTTTTAGCAAAGGAAATTATTTCTTCAAATAAAGAAGGTTTAATCGGTTTAAGAAAAAATATTTCATTTTTTTTACAATCAAAAATAAGTGTTCCGTTATTACAAATTAAATAATCAACTTCATTATTTAATAGTGGTAAAATTGGTTGAATTCTAGATATACTTCTTCCTGTTGCAAGAACTATAATATGATTATTTTCTCTAGCTTTTTTAATAGCTTTAATTGTTTCAGGATGTGGCATACCTGAATCATTTAAAATTGTTCCATCTATATCACTTGCAAATATATATCTATTCTTCACTATTTCCTCCTATTGTAATTGTTGCATAATCTTCTAAAACTTTTAGAGTAAACTTTAAAACTTGGCGATGATAAGAAGTTATTTTTTCAATTTCTTCTAATGTTAATTTATCTTTACTATATTCAATTATTTTTTGAATATCAAGAATACTTTTAAAATCATTATCATATTTATTTCTATTTTCTTCATAATATTTTATTAAGTCATTAAATTTACTTTTTTGAAGAACATTTATTGTTTCAGGACTAACAAGTTCAATTCGAGTATTTTCCGAATTACTTATATATTCTTTATATGAAATATCTTGGTGTTTTGTTAAAAAAGAAATTGTATGAATAGTACTTCTTCTAAGTTCCTTTATGTTTTTAAAAAAAATTTTTCTAGCTTCTGAAATTATTCAAGTTTTTTCTATATTATCACTTATAAGCTTTGCTGATTTAGATGAAAAGTGATATGCTAAAAGAGAAAAAGTTATAGAAAAAACAGATAATGTTAATGAAATCGTTCATAAGACTATGTCTTCGGTTTGATAAGTTATTTCCATAAAACATATATTATACTTTTTATTTTTATAATAATGAATTTTATTGAGTATATTTTTTTAAATAATTTATAATTAATTTGCGATGGATTTAGAAAAATACATAAATACTTATTATGACTTCCCAGAAAAGGGAATAGAGTTTAAAGATATTTCCCCTTTATTGGCGAATGGAGAAACTCTTCATTATGCTGTTGAGAAAATGTCTTCTTTAGCAAAAGGAGCAGATATAATTCTAGGACCTGATGCAAGAGGTTTTCTTTTTGGAACACCAGTTGCTTTTAATTTAAGAAAACCATTTGTGATGGTAAGAAAACCACATAAACTTCCAGGAAAAGTTGTAAGTATTGAATTTGATTATGAATATGGAAAAAATAAACATCTTGAAATGCAAGATAATTTAATAAAAAAAGGAGACAAAGTAGTTATTATAGATGATGTTTTAGCAACAGGCGGAACAACAGAAGCTATTATTAAACTAGTTGAAAAACAAGGGGGAGAAGTAATAAAAATAATTTTTCTTATGGAGTTATTAAAATTCAATGCAAGAAAAAAATTCGGTAGTATTGAAACCTCTTCATTAATAAAAATTTAGTTTTTATTTTTTTTATTTTATTTATTTTTTTTGTTATAATTAAGTTCCAATAATATTTATCTTTTTGAAAAAATAAAAGGTATGTTTTGCTTTTTTTGTTATAATAAAATTATTTTTTTGCTATAATAAAAAATATGAATAAAATTAAAAAATCATTAATAATAGGTGGTTCTTCAGTTCTAGGACTTTCAGTTTTAGTTATAGCACCTGCAACGGCTTTTTTCTTAACTGGTCAACCAATTCCAATTTATGACCAAGCTAAATATTTAATAAGAGAAAAAAATCCCCTTATTATTGATGGATATTTTTTTGATAATACAGCAAGTTATGGAACAACTGCTTCAAAATCAATAACTTCAATTTTAACATCTTCTTTTCTTAAAGTAGATACAACAGGAGAAACAGAATTTGAAAAAAATCAAAATGGTGATTTAGTAGTTTCAAAACCTTCAGTAGAAAAATATGTTTTCGCTCTTGCTAAAGAAATTATTTTAGAGTATAAAGATCCAGTAACAGGAGTTATAACAATTAAAATTTTTGATAATGATGATGCTGAAATCATACCTCCTAATCCATCTAAATTACCAACTGTAACTTTAAAATCTAATAATGCTAGAAGTATTAATTCAAATGAATTTGAAAATGCTTTAAAACAACCAAACCTTGTTTCTTTATCTTTTTCAGTTGATGAGAATAAAAAATGAGTAAATTCATCTCTTCAAGAAACTCAATATAATATTGATGTAAATGACTTTTTTTATTCATATATGAGAACAAAATTATATGATACAAAATATAGACAAGCTCATGGAGGGGATAAAAAACTTGATACTTATTTCCAAAAATTAACTTCAACAGTTAATAGATTTGCTGAAAAAGACAGATATCCAAATGAATATTTATTTGATGTATTTAATATAGATTCTAAAGCTTTAGTTAACCAAAATCAAACAATTAGAACAATTAAAGTAGGTGAAACTAATAAAAAAGTTTTTTCATTCCATGCAATACAAGGCGAAAAAGCTAGTTGAATCGATTTAATAGCAAAAACTGTTGTTAATTCTAATCTTTTTTCAGCTGCTCCTTCTCAATTTATTGAACAAAAATTAGCAAGTAATAATTCTTTAAATACAATTAAAGTTGGTAATGAAACACTTGAAATTACTGGAGAAGCTAGAAAATTTGGGATGTATACATATGGAGCAAGAAGAGAAG
Organism: Metamycoplasmataceae bacterium; assembly: GCA_051655145.1. GTDB lineage: Bacteria > Bacillota_I > Bacilli_A > Mycoplasmatales > Metamycoplasmataceae > UBA710. The sequence continues at coordinate 14,698 of JBOFZK010000069.1, read as the reverse complement.
ATGTTCTTTATGCTGCTGCATATGTTCCAACAGGAGCTACAGAAAATAGAATAACATTTACAAAAAATAAATATTATTCAAGTGATAGTTATGTTAATAATAATGAAACATTAAAAGAAATAATTTTAGAATATTCAAATGTTACAGATGATGTTACATTTCAAAATCAAGCTTTTTCTAGTTTCCAAAACCAAATTTTAAGTGAAATTGATTACTCATCATTATTGCCTCAACAAAAAGAACAAATTTGAGGTCCTGATGGAAATCAATATAAACAAAATGGTTTATTATTTACTAAAAAACTTAACCAAACAAAATCAATCGGTAGAACTTTATTAGTAAGTAATATTTCTCCTATTATTGATGCTGATCCAGTAAAACAAAAACAACAAAGAGACGCTGCAAGAAGCGCGAATTGACTTAATGATGAATATGCAAAGATTTTTTATGGTTATGATTTAGAAACTCTTTGAGATGGTAAATTATCAACAACAGATACTTATTTTTCAGGAACTGGACTTAAATTAAGACAATATTTACTATCTGCAATTAATTGAATTACATATATAAATAATTCATCATCAGGAACAAAAGTTTTCTGAGCAAATCATGCAGCTGAAAATGCATCATTTTTTCCAACGTCTTCTAATCAAGAAATTAGAAAAACTCCATTAGATTTTTATGATGAAGTAAATTCAGTTGGTTATTTAGATACAGCTACAAATAAAATTCAATATGTAACTCCAAAAGAAATGTATGATCATTTTATTAATAATAATTCAAATTTTGAGCAATATAAATCACCAGCTTTTAATAAAGTACAAGCTCTTGTTAAAGAATTATTAGATAAAGAAGGTATTACAATTAGTAAACCAATAAAATGAAAAATAATTTATCCTTGAGTTGCAACAACTGAAACAATTGAAACTAGACAATTAGATGAAATAATTGGAATAATTAAAGCTCTTGATCCTAGATTGCAACCTGAAAAATTCCTTCCAAACGATAGAAATCAAATGATTAATGCAATAACAACAGCTGACTCTATTCAAAAATTTTGAGGATGAGGATATGATTATGCTGGAATTGGTTCATTTTTAGATGGAATTTCACATCCAGATGCATCAAACTTTTTAGGGCTTATTGGACTTTTATCAAATCCTGATGCTAATTTAACTCCAACTCAAATAGAGTTAAAAACACAATTCCCTAGATTGGCTTATTTAGCTACAAGTTTAAATACATATGCTAAAAGAGAGTGATTATCTATTTATAAATCTACTGATCCTAAAGCAAATACAATTAAAGTAGAAAATTGACATAAATTAACAAATTTAGATTTATCTCATGTTAATGAAAACTTTAAAAATTATGTTCCTGATTTTGATTTAGATATAGAAATGTCAAAATTCTTTATTTATTTCCAATCAAATATAGTGGAAGGTCTTGATGCCGAAACTCCAGCTCCAATTAATCCAGGAACTTTTTATCCTGAATTATTAAGAGATATGAATACAGCAGTAGGATTTTCTATGGATGCTACAAATTCAATTGAAAATCCTAATTCTAATGGGTTATTATTAGTACAACACGCATATGAATATCCAACAGCTAATGTTGTTCAATATATCCAAGATGTAAGAATCCCTAAAAAAAATTAAATAAAAAACAAATAAAAGAAAGGAAAAACGATGTTTAAATATATTTTTAAAAGAACCATTATTAATTTAGTAACTCTTTTAGTTTTAGTCGTTTTTGCTTATCTTTTAATTGCTTCTTTTTCAAAAAACCCTTTTGCTGGTGAAGATCCTGATAAAGCGCTAGAATTATTTAAAGCTAACGGTCTTGATAGACCAATTCTTATTAGATTATGAGAATATTTAGGCGGAATGTTCACGGATGGTTTTGGAAAAATTTATGTTCCCCAAGGTGGAGAAGTTAATAATATTCCTCAGTTCTTCTTTAGTTCATTAAAATGATCTATTTTAATAACATTACCAGCTTTAATTATTAGTGCTATTTTAGGATTTGTGTTAGGAACAATAGCTGGATATAAAAGAGGAACTTGAGTAGATGGATTGATCAATGTTTTTGTCTTATTATTTACAGGATTACCATCATTCGTTTTAGCTCCTATAATGATTTTATTAGCCGGAAAAATTCCTGGATTTTTAGTTGAATTCAGACTTCCTCAAGATGGTAATTGATGAATAACATTGAAATCATTATTTTTACCAACATTAACCGTTACTTTAGCAAGTTTAACAGTATTTACTATTTTATGTAGAAATCAAATTGTAACTATTTTATCTTCAAATCATATTTTAATAGCTAGATCAAAAGGATTAAGCAATTGAGAAATTTTTACTAAATATATTATAAGAAATATTTCTATTCCAATTATTTCTGTTGTTCTTCCATCATTTGTTTATCTTCTTGCAGGAAACTTTATAATTGAACAGTTTTTTGGAGTACCTGGTGTTTCATCAATTATTATTCAATCATTCCCTAAAGGAGAAGTAAATATTACAATGTTTTCAATATTTATTTTTTCAACAATATCATTATTTATTCAATTAATTTTAGATATGGCTTATGTTTTTATAGATCCAAGAATAAAATATGTATCATCAGAAAAAAATGATATTTTTGTAAAAATAAAATATATGATTATTCGTTTTAAAAATAGCAAAAAAGCAAAAATAAATAAATCACAAAATAACGATAATACCGATGAAACAAATGCAGAAGATAAAATCAAAAAAATTCAAGAAGATTTTTATGATGAAGATAATAGATTAGCAGTGGAGGTGGAAATATAATGAGCTATAATGATCAATTTAAAAAATACGAATTAATTCCAGATCAAGAATTTACTTTTGCCGTTCAAGATAGTTTAGTTTCAAATTCAAGCCTAGCTGGTACTCCTAAAAGAATTTCTATTGATATTTTAAAAAGATTTTTTAAAAATTACTTATCAGTTATAGCGTTAGTAATTTTTTTATTAATTATTCTAACATCAATAATCGTTCCAATTATTTCACCTTATGCTGAAAATAGAGTTATATCAGGAGTTTCTATTGAATTTATTAAAGAATTACCTCCTTCTTATGCTCCAATAGTTAATGAAACATTAAACCAAATTTCTATTGAACAAATAATAGCAACGTTCAATAAGAATAATGTTGGTACGGGAATACCTCAATTAACCTATACTGATTTTTTAGTGAATCCAGAATTATTAGTAACAGCATCAAATGGGATTGTTGAAAAAGTAATAAAATTAGAAGCTGGAAACTTTAATGTCATTTATAATAAATATGCTTTAGTTTCATTAATGCAGAAATTTTTAGGAGATGGTGTAAATGAACACGGACTTTCTGTTTTACTTGGTACAGATAAGTTTGGTTTTGATATTTGAACAAGAACATGATTTGCTACTAGAGAATCATTATTATTAGCAATTATAGTAGTTTTAGTTGAAGGGATTATTGGAATTACAATAGGATCTTATTTAGGATTTTTTGTAGGAACATGAATAGATAACATTTTAACAAGATTTATTGATCTTATTAAAAATATTCCAGTAACAATTTGATTCTTATTATTTGTTTCTTTCTTCCCGAATATTAATTTTTGAACTTTATTCGCTTCATTAATTTTAATTGGATGAATTTCACCAGTTTATCAAACTAGATTATGAATTATTACTGTAAAAGATCAAGAATTTGTTAAAGCTTCACAAGCTATTGGAGCAAGTGTAAATAGAAGAATTTTTAGTCATGCTTTACCTATGATATTTGGAAAACTAGCAACATCACTTGTTTCAAGAATAATATTTATAATATTTTTAATTTCATCATTAGCTTTTCTAGGATTTTTACCAGTTAATGCGCCTGCTAATTTAGGACTTGTTCTTAATCAAGCTTTAGGTCAAGCTAATTTCTGAGCTCTTGGGCTTCCTTCAATTATTTTATTATTTATTTCATTATCAACACAATTTATAGCTAATGGTATTCATGATGCACTTGATCCACAAGCACAGAAAGGAAGAAAATAATGTTGGAAAACGAAAAAGATAACGTAATGTTAGAAACTGAAAAAGATGATGTTTTACTGCATGTTAAAAATTTAAATGTTTCTTTCAAAACTGGATCAAAAAAACAAATTAGAATAGTTAGAGGTGTAGATCTTAAAATTAGATCTGGTCAAATTATAGGTTTAGTAGGTGAATCAGGTTCTGGAAAAACTGTTACATCAAAAGCTTTATTAAATATTAATCAAAATGCAGAAACAGAAGCTGAAATTATTAATTTAAAAGAAATTGATCTTTTAAAACTTTCTAATTCAGATTGAACAAAAGTAAGAGGGAAAAAGATAGGTTATATTCCTCAAGACCCTTTAACTTCTTTAAATCCAACTAGAACAATTGGAAAACAACTTTTGGATGTTTTAAAAAATGATGATCATTTTAAAACACTAGAAGAAAAAAAAGAATATTTAATTGGTTTATTAACTAAATTCGGAATAAGAGATGCAGCATCAAAATTTAATTCTTATCCTCACACTTTTTCAGGGGGAATGAAACAAAGAGTTGTTATTGCTATGGTAGTAGCTGCTCGTCCTGAATTAATTATAGCTGATGAACCAACAACAGCTCTTGATCCAACTGTTCAAGCTTCTGTTTTATCACTTCTTGATAATATTAGAAATGATTATAATATTTCAGTTATTTTTATTTCTCATAATATTTCTGTTATTGCTAAATTTTGTGACTATATTTATATAATGTATGCTGGAAAAATAATTGAAAAAGGAACAAGAAAAGATATTTTTACAAATCCTCTTCATCCTTATACATGAGCTTTAATATCTTCAATTCCAGAAGATAAAGATCAAAAACTATTTTCAATACCAGGAACACCAACCGATATGGCTAATTTACCTGTAGGTGATCCATTTGCCCCAAGAAATAAATATGCTCTTGAAATTGATTTTAAAAAAGAACCACCATTATTTAGAGTATCTAAAACCCATTATGCAGCTACTTGATTACTAGATCCAAGATCACCAAAAATAAAAATAACACCAGAATTAGAAAGTAGACTAAATCTATTTAAGGAGGCGTTTAAAAATGAATAATTATAAAAAACCAGAAGATATCTTAGTAGTTAAAAATTTAAATAAATTTTTTTATTCAAAAAATAATGTTGTTTCAGCTGTTAATGATGTTTTCTTTAATGTGAAAAAAGGGGAAATAATCGGTTTAATTGGAGAATCGGGTTCAGGTAAAACAACCATTGGTAATTCATTAATCCGTTTATATGATTCATATTCAGGATTTGTTTCTTTAGATGGCCAAATTATTTCAGGGAAAAAAATATCTGGAAAATCAAAAAAATATTTATATAAAAATATGCAAATGATTTTTCAAGATCCACATGCTTCATTAAACCCTCAAAAAAATATTTTTTCTATTTTAAAAGAACCTTTAACTATTAACAAGATAATGAAAAAAGAAATTAATGATATATTTTCTGATTGAAAAGTAGTAGTTAATAATTTTTCTTTAACTTTTAGAAAAAAATATAAAGAAGTTGAACTTGAAAATATTAAAATGTCTAATCTTAAGCAAGAAGAATTTCTTAAAAAAGGAAAAAAATTAATTGATTCAATTGATTTATCAACATTAAATTTTGAAAACATGAATGATTTTTTTAATGATTATTTATTACTTTTAAGTTTAAGACAAAATACAGCTTCAAGTGTTGTAAATATTCTTTATAAAAATAATTTTAATTTAACAGAATATTTTTTTGATTACCAAAAAAAGATTAGAAATGACAATATAGAATTATATGAAAAAAAATTAATCGATTCTAAAAAACATTTAAGTCTTACAATTGAATTATCTAAAAAAACTTTAAATAATTATTTAATTGAAAAAGAAGTTAAAAAATTACATAGCGATCTTAAACAAACAAAAGCAGATTTTAAAGATAATCATGAAACTATTTATTCTACAATTAAATCTATTTCTGATGAATTTAAATTTGATTATTTAAAACATTTAAGAATGGCTCAAAAAACAACTAACCAAAAAGATTATTTAAATGAATATAAAAAATTATATTTATACAAAAAAAATTATTATACTTTTCTTTTAAATTATAGAAAAGTAAAATTTATTAATTTTAAAGAAGTTGAAGACTTAATTATTAAAATGAAAGATTGAACTATTGAAGCTCAAAGAGAAATTAATTTTGCAAATTTAAATAGTGTTAAAAAAATTAAAAATTTTATCTCTAATTATATAAAAAATTCTCTTGATTATCCTTTAAGACCATTTATAAATATTTCAAATACTAATTTAGAAGAATATAAAACAAATATTAAACAAATGAAAGAACAGATTAAGCAAATTAATTCTAAAATTCAAGATTCACATTCATACCATAAAAGTAAATATGATATTGAAAAAGCAAAAGAAGAATATGATGCAACATTATCTGAATTTAATTGAAGTTTAAAAGAATTTAAAAAGAATTACGATTTAGAAATGAATGAGATTGAGAATAAAATAACAGCTGAAACTCAAAAAAAAGAACAATATTTAGCTGAATATGCTCTTTTATTTAAAAGATTCATGGAGATTCATAATCAATTTATTCATAAAGTTAAAGATTTAATGATTGAAAAAAATAAAACACCTAAAAAAATAAAAAGTGTTATTAACTTTTTTAACCAACAATTATCAGAAAAAAGAGAAACATTAAAAACATTTACAATTGAAATTAATACTCTTAAAAAAGATACAAAAGAAATTCTTTATTTATTAGGTATTAAAAGAGTTGTAAATCAAAAGGCTAAGATTAAAAATATTTTACTTAGAACAAAAATTTATAATGCTCTTGAAGAAGTAGGATTATTAAGACAATTTGCTTGAAGATACCCACATGAATTTTCAGGTGGGCAAAGACAAAGAATTGTTATTGCTAGAGCTCTTATATCAAATCCAAAATTAATTATAGCTGATGAGCCAATCGCTTCATTAGATATTTCTATTCAAGCACAAATAGTCAATATTTTAAAAGATTTATGTAAACAAAAAGAAGTTTCATTAATTTTTGTAGCTCATGATTTATCAATGGTTGAATATATAGCGGATTATATTAGTATTATGCACTTAGGTAAAATTGTAGAAAGTGGAAAAACTAAGGAAATTTATTCAAATCCAAAACACCCTTATACAATAAATCTTTTCAATTCTATTCCAAAAATTTCTAATTCAAATGAAAAATTCCAAGCATCTAATTTTGATACTCAATATTTAGATGTAGAAACATTTAATGAAAGAAAATGATTTAAAGTAAATGATGAACACTTCTTATATTCAACAGTAAATCAATTTAGAGATTGAACAAACTTATCATATGATGAAAAAAATGATCAAAAAAATATGAGAATTTCAGAGGAAGCAACTTCTAATTAAAGGCAACAAATAAAATGTCTCAAAAAACAAAGTTATTTTTTAATTTTTATAAAAAAAATTTATATGCTCAAAACATAATATCAATAGTTTCATTTTTAATAATGCAATTATTAATAATTTTATTATGATTTTTTTTAAATGACCAAAATAGAAAATGATATGACGTTACATCTGTTATTAATTCTTGTTTTTTATTAATTGCTATTTTGGTTTTTATTTTTAGTTATAGAAAGAATAACCGAAATATTTTTCCTAAAAGTAAAATAATCGAAAATTTTAAAATAAAAACCAATGAAAACAACCTAGAATTAACGAAATCTGAGAAAATCCAAATGCAAATTTTAGACTTTAATAAAGCACAAAAACAAGATAAAAAAAACAAATCAATAAATTTATTATTTATTTGATTAAATGTGTTTTTTTTAACTTTAGTTTCTTTTATAATTTCTTTATCATTTATTTTGGTTTCTTTTTAGAAAAAGTAATATAATTTATATAAATAGAGAATATCTATTTAAATTAAACCTAATAAAAAAAAGGATAAAAAATGATAAGTGTATATAGCGAAATTGGGAAATTAACCAAAGTTCTTGTGCATACCCCAGGTAAGGAAATAGAGTATATATCTCCACAAAGATTGGATGAATTGCTTTTTTCCGCATTACTTGAACCAATACAAGCAAGAAAAGAACATAAAGAGTTCATAAAAGTTTTAGAAAGCCAAGGGATTGAAGTTGTTCAACTTATTGACCTAGTTTCTGAAACATGAGCAGCAGCTACAGAAGCTCAAAGAAATGATTTTGTTGAAAAATATTTAGATGAAGTTGAACCAAAAATTGAATCAAAAGAAAATAGAGACAAAATTAAAAAATATTTATTAAAAGAAAAAAATGTTAAAACTATCATAGCTAATATGATGTCAGGATTAACAAATAGAGAAGTTGGGATTGTTAGTTCAAAAAGCGAATTCGCAGTTGATCCAATGCCAAACTTATATTTTACTCGTGACCCATTTGCATCAATAGGATCAGGAATTTCAATTAATAGAATGAAATATAAAACAAGAAGAAGAGAAACAATATTTTCAGAATTTATTTTTTCTCATCATTCAGAATACAAAACTACTCACCGTTATGCTGAAAGAACAGATAAACATACAATTGAGGGTGGAGATATTTTTATTTATGATTCTAATACACTAGTTATAGGTGTTTCGGAAAGAACTGAAATTGAACAAATTGAATCAATAGCTAAAAAATTAGCTACTGAACCAAATTTAACATTTAAGAAAATAATTGCAATTAATGTTCCTAAAAAATCAAACTTAATGCATTTAGATACATGATTAACGATGATAGATACTGATAAGTTCTTATACTCTCCAAATATGATGGGAACATTAAAAATGTGAGAAATCGATCTTGGAGATAAATCATTAGCTAAAAAAGAATTAAAAATGACTCTTGAAGAAATGCTTCAAAAAGTTACAGGGAAAAAACCTGTTTTAATTCCAGTTGCAGGACATGATGCTCTACAACTAGATATAGATTTAGAAACTCATTTCGATGCTACAAATTATCTAGTAATAGATAAAGGAGTAGTTGTTGGATATGACAGAAATAAAAAAACAGAAGAAGCTTTAAAAAAAGCCGGAGTGAAAGTACTTTCATTTAACGGAAATCAATTATCATTAGGTATGGGATCTGCAAGATGTATGTCAATGCCATTGATAAGAAAAAAATAAACAAACAAATTAAATTAAAAAATATAACTTAAAGAAAAAAAGAAAGAAGGAAAAATGCCAGTTAATTTAAAAGGAAGAAGTCTTGATTCACTTCTAAACTTCACAACGGATGAAGTTAAATATTTAATTGATTTATCAATCGATTTAAAAAAATCAAAATACCAAGGATTACAAACAAATAATCGTCCATTTACAGGGAAAAACATTGCTATAATGTTCCAAAAAGATTCAACAAGAACTAGATGTGCTTTTGAAGTTGGAGCTGCTGATTTAGGAGCTGGAGTTACTTATATAGGACCTCAAGGATCTAATTTCGGGAAAAAAGAATCTGTAGAAGATACAGCTAAAGTTTTAGGAAGATTTTATGATGGGATTGAATTCAGAGGATTTTTACAATCTGATATTGATAAACTAGTTAAATATTCAGGAGTTCCTGTATGAAATGGTTTAACAGATGAAGAACATCCTACACAAATAATTGCCGATTATATGACAATGAAAGAAAATCTAGGAGAACTTAGAGGAAAAAAAGTTGTTTTTATAGGTGATATTAAAAATAATATGGGTCACTCAATGTTAATTGGTGCTGCTTTTACAGGTATGCATATTACTTTATGTGCTCCAAAAGAATACCACAAAGAAGTAAGAAAAGACGTTATTGAAAAATGTAAAAAACTTTTTGCTCTTAATGGTGGATCTTTAACATTTTCAACTAACAAAATAGAAGCTGCAAAAAATGCTGATGTTATTTATACAGACGTTTGAGTATCATTAGGAGAACCATTTGAATTATTCGATAAAAGAATTGGTGAACTACATGATTTCCAAGTTTGTATGGATATGATAAAAGCTGCTAAAGAAAATGTAATATTTATGCACTGTTTACCAGCATTCCACGATAAAAATACAGAATTTTCAGCTGAAATAGCAGATAAATTTGGTAAAAAATATCCAAATGTTAAAACTGGAGCAATGGAAGTTACTGATGAAGTATTCCAATCAAAATACAATAAATCATTTGATCAAGCAGAAAACAGAATGCACTCAATTAAAGCAATTATGTTAGCTACAATAGGATATTAATAATGTCTAAAATAGTTATCGCATTAGGGGGAAATGCCTTAGGTAATTCCCCTGAAGAACAAAAAGAACTTGTTAAAATTCCTGCTAAAAAAATTGTTCACTTAATAAAAGAGGGACATGAAGTTATTGTAGGACATGGAAATGGTCCACAAGTTGGAATGATTTTTAATGCATTTGCTGATGCTAAAAAAGCAAATGAAAAAACAACTAATCTTTCTTTTGCTGATGCAGGAGCTATGTCTCAAGGATACATAGGAATTCATTTAATGAATGCTATTTCTAATGAACTACATAAACAAGGAATTAAAAAAGATATTCAATATCTTTTAACTCAAACAATAGTTGATAAAAACGATCCTGCTTTTAAATCACCTTCAAAACCTGTTGGACCATTTTATAAAACAGAAAAAGAAGCAATAGATAATAACCCAAATAGTACTATCTTAGAAGATTCTGGAAGAGGATTTAGAAAAGTTGTATCAAGCCCTAAACCAATTGATTTTATAGGTTCTAAAAGTTTTGTAAAAAACGTTAATAATGGAACTTTAATTATATTGGGAGGAGGTGGAGGAATTCCAACAATTTTTGACAAAGATCAATATACAACAGTAGATGGTGTTATTGATAAAGACTTTACATTATCTTTACTTGCTGAAAAAGTTGAAGCTGATATATTTATAGTTTTAACAGCAGTAGATTTTATTTATGTAAATTACAATAAACCAGATCAAAAAGCTCTAAAAGAAACAAATGTTTCTGAATTAGAGAAATATATTAAAGAAGAGCAATTCGCTAAAGGAAGTATGCTTCCTAAAGTTGAAGCTGCCATTAAATTTGTTAAAAATGGTAAAAACAGAAAAGCTATTATTGCTGATCTAAATAAAATTGAGGAAGTTTTTGCTGGAAAATCAGGAACTGTAATCAAATAATAATTTTTTAAAAAAAATTTTAGAAAGGAAAAATTATGAAAAAAGAAAAAACTCTTAAAAACGAACAAGTTTCTATTTCTGATCAACCATTAAAGAAAAAAATATCATTTTTTTCAGCAATGCTTGTTGTTGTTGGTTCTTCAATCGGTGCCGGAATATTTTTAAAATCCAAAGCTGTTCTTGAAGGATCACATGGATCATTAGTTTTAGCGATTTTCACTTGAATAATAGCAGCTGTGGCAGTTATCTGTATGGCTCTTGCTCTTGTAGAAATAGCTAGTGCTAGAAATGACAACTTATCATTAATTGGATGATGTAAAACTTTTAATTCAAGAATAATTTATAAAGCATCTAAAAACTTTATGTTTTATATTTATTTACCCCTGACATACTTTTTTATGCCCTTGTATTTTATAATACAATTGCAGGACGGGATTGGTTCATGGACACACTCCAGTGCCACAGCCGGAATAAATCCATTTGCATTTGGAACTAGTGTTGATTGATTAATTTGATTAGTAATAGTATTTGCAATAATGGCTTACTTTACAATATTTGCAGGTTTTTCATCAAGACTTGGAAATATTCAAAACTGAATTATTACTTCAGTTAAATTTATACCTTTAGCAGTTGCTGCTATTATTGGGTTTGTATATTTAGGATTAGGAGAACCAGCTGATATTACACCTGGATTTAAACCTATTACTCCTACAGATGTAACTTCTTTAACAGCCATGACTCCTGGGTTTGGAATGTTTATAGCTATGGCTGGGATATTCTTCGCTTATGATGGATTCTATGTAACAGCTGGGATTCAATCAGAAATGGCTGAACCTAAAAAAACTCCAATGGCAATTTTATTCGGATTGTTATTAGTTACAATTATTTACTTAATTATAGCTGTATCAATGTCATTAAATGGAGATGGAAGCTTCTTTGGATTTGGTGATTGATTACTAAGAGAAAATCAAGTATGAATTTTTGGAGTAATTAATATTTTAATTGCGATAGGAATTCTAGGAATTATAAATGGTTTTGCTATGTGAGCTCCAAGATTTATTGAAGATTTAATTAAAGAAAAAGAATTACCATTCTGATCAAAATTTATCAACAAATTAAATGATAATAGACCAAGAGTTGGAATTATGTATTCATTAGTTATTTCAACTCCAGTTGTATTAATATTTGTATTAATCGGTGTATTTGCATATATCCCTGGGGGTTATAAATTTTTAGATGAAAATCAAGTTGAACTTTTAGGATATGGATCAGGAATGGCATCATTATATAATTTTGCTGACCTAATGGCTAACTGAACCGCTTTATTTACATTTGCATTTATAGTTTGCTCTATAGCAGGTTGTCTAAAAAATAGAAAAACAAAAAAAATTGTTACAGAAGAGAAAAAATACTTTAAACCAGCTGCATATATATCAATTATTATAATGTCTATTGCTTTATTCGTAACTGTATTCGCTCCTATTTTTGATTTACTATTCTTATTCAATTTACCAAATGCTGGTTCTGAAGAAATAATTGGTAGAGTAATGTTAGTTGTTGTTTTAGGACTATTTATGGCTTTAACTTTCTTACCAACAATAATCGAAGATCATATTGAAAAGAAAAAAAACTATAAAGTAGTTGCATAATTATTAAATTAATTTAAATTATAAAAATACTTAAAAAAATATTTTAAGTATTTTTTTTATTCTCTTATTATAATTTTAGTAATTATGAAAAAAATATATTTTGATCTTCACTGTCATCCTTTTAAAGAATATTTTCCAGAACCAGAAAAAATAATAAGCAATGCTCTTTCATCTGATCTAAGCAAATTGTTTTTAGTAGGAACAGATATTAATAATTCTAAAGAAGCGATTGAACTTGCTAATGAATTTAATGATGTATATGCAATTATCGGAATTCATCCTAATGATTCATGAAAGGAAGAGGATTTAGATTTAATTGAAAAACTAGTTTTAGATAGTCCTAAAGTTTTAGGAATAGGTGAAGTTGGTCTTGACTATCATTATGATGATAGTCCTTCAAAAGAAAAGCAAAAAATATTTTTCCAAAAACAAATAGATCTAGCTCTTAAATATAATAAAGTTCTTATAGTTCATTCAAGAGATGCAGTTGAAGATACATATGCTATTTTAGAAAAAAACTATTTACAGCATCCAGAATTAAAAATAGTTCTTCATTCGTATTCTTATGGCCCAGCTTGAATTGAAAAATTTCTTAAATTAAATTGTTATTTTTCTTTTTCCGGAATTGTTACATTTAAAAATGCTAAAGATATGCAGGAAGCCGCTTTAATAACTCCTATTGAAAATATTTTATATGAAACAGATACGCCATATTTAGCGCCTATGCCTCATCGAGGAAAAACAAATTTACCAGAATACGCCGTGCATGTTTGTAATTTTATTGCAAAACTAAAAGGAATCGAAGAAAAAGAATTTGCAGCAACTATTTTATCTAATTTAAATAAACTTTTTAATTTTTAAAATTAAATGTAAAATAAAATAATATGGATAAAAAATATTTTAGAAAAAACTTTGGGCAAAATTTTCTAAAAGATGAAAATATAATAAAAAAAATAATTAAAGAAGCTAATGTAAAAGATAAAGATATAGTAGAAATAGGACCAGGGAAAGGTGCTCTTACTTTTTATTTAATAAAAGAAGCTAAAAGTTTAACTTGTTATGAAATAGACTATAACTTATCAGCTTTTTTACTTGAAGAAATAAAAGATAAAAAATTTAATTTAATTAATAAAGACTTTTTAAAAGAAGAATTAAATTTTAATTCACCAGTTGATATTGTATCTAATATTCCATACAATATTACAACAGATATCTTATTTAAAATAATTGAAAATATAGAAAAAATTAATTCAGCCATCCTAATGGTTCAATATGAAGTAGCTCGAAGAATGATAGCTAAACCGAACCTTCCAGAATATGGAAAATTAGCGATTTCTCTTTCTTTTTATTTTGATATTGAAATCCTTTTTGATGTTCCTAAAGAAGCTTTTTTCCCTATTCCTAAAGTAAAATCATCTATTATAAAATTAACTAAAAAAACTAATATCGATTTTAAGATAATTAATAAAGATTTTTTAAATTTTATAAAACTTTGTTTTTCCTTTAAAAGAAAAACTTTAGTCAATAATTTAAAACAAAATTATGACATCCCTAAAATCATTGATTTTTTAAATGCAAATAATTTTCCTGAAAATATAAGAGCACAAAATATGTCACCACAAGATATTTTAAAATTATATTTATTTTTATAAAATTACTTATTATTAGTTACACTTAAAATATTTATCTTTTTATTTTTATACTCAAAATTAATTGTTTTATTTTTAATAGTAGTTAGCGATAATGTTTGTTCATAAAGAGAATTATATAATTGTTTTTTAAACTGTTCAAATTCATTTCT
>JBOFZK010000068.1:0-80327 GCA_051655145.1 Metamycoplasmataceae bacterium | reverse complement strand
TATAATGAATTGATTTTAGTTAAAACAAATTCTGATATAAAATTAAACATTGCTTCAATTTATAAAGAGATAAAAATTAATAAATTTGAAAATGATTTTGGTAAAGATAATACTAGTTCTATAATTAATGGATTATTTAAATTAAAACAACAATATTTTAAAAAAAAAATAGAACAAAACGAATATTTTTTTAGTGGAAAAGAAGGCAAATTTTTTATTCAAAATAATAAAAATTATTTAGATAATATAGAAATAAAAGCACTTGATTTTTTTTATCAAAATAAGATATTAAAATAACTTTGTTTGATTAGTTTCATTTAATGAAGAAAGAACACCAAGATCTTTTAATTTTTCAATATTAGTTTTATTTAAAAGAGTTCTTTCAGTTAATTCTTTTATAGAATAAAATTCTTTCTCTTCTCTAGCTTTAATGATAGATGAAGCAGCAGCTTCTCCTAAACCATCAATTGATATAAAGGGAGGAATTATAGAATTTTTTTCTTTGTTTATTTTTCAATTAAAAGCACAAGATTTTTTTAAACAAATATTTTCAAACACTATACCTCTAGCTAGCATTTCTAAAACTATTTCTAAAATAGGAATTAATTTCTCTTCCTTTGGAGTTATAGTTTTTTCTTTACTACCTAATTTAATTTCATTAAGTTTATTAAATATTTCTTCCTCTGTTCCCATCATTGTTTTAATATCAAAAAAATCAGCTCTTGTTGAAAAATAAGTAGCATAATATTCAAGAGGATAATATAATTTATATCATGCTATTCTTCAAGCCATCATAACATATGCTGTCGCATGAGCTTTAGGAAATAAATACTGAATTAAATCTAATGATTCAATATACCATTTAGGAACATTATTTAAAACTAATAATTGACTTTCATCAGTTGTTAATTTTATTCCCTTTCTAACTTTTTCCATTATTTGAAATGATTTAAGTGGATCAACACCACAGCTTATTAAAAATGTCATAATATCATCACGACAAGAAATAACATCTTTAATAGTTAATCCTTTCTTACTAATTAAATATTCTGCATTTCCTTGCCACACACCTGTTCCATGAGATAAACCAGAAACAGAAATTAAATCAGCAAAAGATTTTGGTTTAGCAATAGTAAGCATTTTTCTTACGAAGTTAGTTCCAAATTCAGGAATACCCATTGCTCCTGTTTCTTCAGAATAATATTTTTTATGCTTAAGTTTTAATTCTTTATTTGAGGTAAATAAAGAAAGAACTAAATCATCTTTAAAAGGAATTTCTTTAGCGTTTGTATTTGTTAATTCTTCTAATAATTTTATAGCTGTAGGATCATCATGACCTAAAAGGTCAAGTTTTAATAAATTATCATGAATAGAATGAAAATCAAAATGAGTTGTTTTTCATTTTTTACTTTCATCATTAGAAGGATAATTAATAGGAGTAAATTCTTCAATATCGAATTTAGAAGGAACAATAATAATTCCTCCAGGGTGTTGTCCTGTAGTTCTCTTTGATCCTGATATTTTATTTGCGACCATATCAACATAAGCTAAAGATTTTTTTTCTTCTTTACTGTTATTTCAATCTCTTACTAAAGAAAAAGCTGTTTTAGGAGCAATTGTGCTTATTGTCCCTGCTCTAAAACAATTATTTTCTCCAAATAAATTTTGAACTTCTTGATGAATAATTGGCTGGTAAACTCCTGAAAAATTTAAATCAATATCAGGAACCTTATCGGCATTAAATCCAAGAAATGTTTCAAAAGGAATATTTTGTCCATCTCTTTCATAAGGTACATTACATTTATTACAATTTTTATTTTCTAAATCATAACCAGAACCTACATTCTCTTTTTTTCAATTAACAAAAATAGTATCTTTACATTGATTACAGAAATAATATGGAGGAAGAGGATTAACCTCAGTAATATTTAAAAGAGTTGCAACTATTGAAGAACCAACAGACCCTCTTGATCCAACTAAATAACCATCATCAAGAGATTTTTTAACTAGTTTATATGAAATTCAATAAACATCAGAAAAACCATATTTAATAATTGGTTCTAATTCTCTTTTTATTCTTTGTTCTATAAAATTATTTAATGGTTTTCCAAATTTTTTATAAGCATTTTCATATACTAAATTTGGAAGCTTTTCTTTTGAATTATCAAAATCAGGAGAATATAATTCATTTTTAACAATTACAATATTATCATCTATAAGAAAAGAAAATTTTTGAGAATTTTTAACAACGATTTCATAAGCTAATTCTTTACTATTAAGGAAATCATATTCTTTAAGCATTTGTTTTGTATTTAAAAATAATTGCTTAGGATAAGATGAATTAATATTCTTTTCATTATATAAATAATGTCTTCTTCCTTGAAGTGATTTTGAATTAATATATACTTCATGAAAAGAAGATTCAAATTCTTTGTTGTATCTAACATCTCCTGTTCCAATAACTAATTTACCTTTTTCTTTTGCTTCATATATTATTTTTTTTGTTATTGATGTAAAGTCTTCTTTATTTAACTCATCTTTATCAAACTTATATTTAAATAAAGATAAATAAGGTATAGAGATAAAATCACATAAATCAATAGTATTTTTAATATCTTCTGTAGTTCCTGTAAAAATGTGTTCAATTATTTTAGAACTAATACCAACACACCCAATTAATAAATCATTATCTTTTTGAATCTCTTCTATAAACAATTTTGGTTCTGTTCCGAAAAGACCTTCAATATGTGCCTTTGAAACGAGTTTAAAAAGCTTTTTAAGACCGTTTTGATTTTTGGCATAAAAAGTCATTTCATGACCTCTCTTTTTAGAAAAAAATATCTTTTCTTGCAAGTTTTCTAATTCTGAAAATGTTTCTACTTTTTTAATTTTTAAAAGAGACATTAATTTTATAAATACTTGTGCCAAAACCTTAGCATCATAATCAGCCTTATGCGCAACTAATGAATTATATTCAACGCCTGATTTTTTTGCAATCTTTTCTAGTCTATATGAAGTTGAAGAAAAAAGAAAATAACTTAATGACATAGTATCAATTCATTGATTTTCAAATTGTTTTAAATTATATTTATATATTTTTTCTTTTATAAAACCAATATCAAATTTTGCATTATGAGCTACAAGAGTATAATCTTTACAAAAATCTAAGAATTTTATTAATCCTTCTTTTTCATCTAGACCGTTTGCTAAATCTTCTTCTTTAATTCCAGTTAAAGCTTTTGTTGTTTCACTTAAAGGTCTATCTGTTTTTATAAAAAAAGATAATTGATCTATAACCCTTCCATTATTTACTAAACAAGCACCAAACTGTATTATATTATCAAAAATGGGAGAAAGACCTGTTGTTTCTAAATCGAAAACAACAAATTTTTCTTTCGCTATTTCACCATCTTTTTTATTAAAAATGATTCCATTATTTTTATCGATTACATTTAATGTAACACCATAAATTGGTTTTATATTTTCCTTTTTACTTTTAAAGTAAAATTCAGGAAAAGATTGAACCGAATTTTTATCAGCTATCCCAATAGAAGTATGCTTTAAAATTTTGGCATGCTCAATAAATTCTGTAGGAGTTTTAAAACCATCCATTGATGTCATATTTGTTCTTAAACAAATTTCAACCCTTCTTTCTTCAGCATCATCAATAATATTTTGAATTAAATCAGTTTCTTCTTTTTTCTCTATTGTTCTAATAGTTATAAAAGGAACTCCACGCAAATCAGAATTCTTTTTACCAATTATTTTATATAAAGAACCAATATTAATATTGTTCATTTCTTTTTCAGATTGACTATCTTTTGAAAAAAATTTACAATGTATTGCTTCTGTAAAGTCTGTTACTAAAAAATCAAAAATAGTTATACCTGTTTTGGTTACAAAAATCTCTTTTGATATAACTTCCCCTTCAATCATATTTAAAGGATCGAAAGATTCATATATTTCACTTATTTTAGAAATAAATAAAGAATTATTTTTATATTGTTTTTTGACTGTATTAACTTTTAGAGGTTCGGTATTGCTTTTTTTATTTAAAAGAAAGTCTTTAATTTTCTTTTCTTTTTCAATATGAAGTTCTTTTTCTTGTTCTATTGTTTTACTTAAAAAATTAATTATTTCCAATTTAAAATCATCAAGACCAATTTCAATTAATATTTTAGAAATTTTGTCATAATTTTTTTCTCAGAATAAATTTATTTTTTCTTCAAAACATTTAATTATTATCTTTTTTTCATCTAAAATCAAATTAATATTTGAAAACAAAACATAATCATCAAACGATAATTTAAAGTTTTTTTTAGCAAAAAAACACAGATATTTATAGATAATTTCTTTATTTAAATTATCTTTTCCGAAAGACATATTAAATGTTATTTTATCTAAAAAAAGTTTCTTTGCTTTTTTAAAAAACAACTCTAAATCTTTAATTTCTGGATAACAAATAAAAGAAATGTTAACAATAAATGATTCGTTTTTATCTAAAGAAGCACTAGTTATAATACTTTTTTCTAAATATGAAGGAATCTCCCAATCGATTTCTTTACAAAAATTTAAAAATGAATTTTCCATATTATTTATAAATTATATTAAATAAATAATATTAATTTTTATTTTGAATAAGATTAAAATCTTAAACTGTAGGATTTGTTGGTGGAGTAACTGGAGGTTCAGGAGTAACTGGAACTTCAGGAGCAAATAATGCAGAACCAATTCCGAATGCAACAGGAATTTCATTAACATCTGTTCATGAAATAGTAATTTTAACAAAATCACCTAATATTTCAGCATTAATATCTTTAATTTTAGCTACTTCTTCAGGAGTAAGTGGTGTTAAAAGGATTGATGTTGCTTGATTTACGAAAAATTTAGTAAAGTCAGGCGCTGTTGGAACTAAAGCAGTTGTAAAAGAAGCTAAAAATTCTGATTTTTTAACTGTAAGAACATTAGTAGCATTTAATTCATATGATCTTGTTGGAGGAGTAGTTGGTTTTAAAAATGTATTTACTGATATTGAAGGAACTACAAAAACTGTATCCGCTGTTATTTTTTGTTTTGTAGGAGGTATTAAATGTTTTCAAATATCATTAAGTGTAATACCATAACCAACTAAAACACCACTGTTATTTAGATTTTCTTGTGTATTTAAAGCACTAACTCTATCAAAAATACCTATATCATCAGCATCATCAGCATTATTTTCGCCTAAAAAGAACTCTTTTAGATCTTTAAGATCGATATTAGGGTTTACAGTATTTGCTCCTAGAATAGCATCCTTAATTCCTTTTATTTCATTAGTATTAATAAATGAAGGTTTTAATTCTCAAATAATATCTTTTGTTTTAATTGCTTCTTGGTCATTTGTTTCTGATTTATAAGATACAGTTATAGTAAATTCTCTGTTTCCATTTTTATTTGTTGGAGTTGCAATCTCATCTTTTACTTTAACACTTTGAAGTTCTATTTCAGCAATCTCTGTTTCAAGTTCATATACTTCATAAAAATCTGTAAGAACTTTATTAAAATCATTTTGTAAGTCAGCTACTGTAAAATTTACTTTACTAAAAAAACCTTCTTTTAACATTTTTTCAGCATTTACATTTACATTTGCATCTATAACATTAACATCTCCTGGCGCTTTTGATCCTGGTTTAACTATACTTGTGAAATTTTGAGTTTTTAAAGTTGCTCCAAAATTTGTTTTCCCTGCACCGCTACAAGAAACAGCGATTAATGGGATACTTAATCCTATTAAACTTAAACTTGTAATTCCTAATAATATTTTTTTCATTTTTTCTTCTTTCGTTGTTTATTTAATTTTGATTGATTATATAACATTTTACTCCTTTTCTCCAATTTTTCATATTTTTTCTTTAATTTAAAAAAATGTCAAGTAATTTTGCTTGACAGGCAAAAAAAGTGTATAATAAAAATATTAATTTTTTAAATAAATACATAAAGGAGAATAGATGGTTAAATTAAGATTGAAAAGAATGGGATGTAAATTTAATGCTTTTTATAGAATAGTTGCTGCAGAAGCAAAAGCACCAAGAGACGGGCGTTTTATAGAAGAATTAGGTTACTTTAACCCTATTTCAAATGAATTAAAATTAGAAAAAGATTTAATTTTAAAATGATTAAAAGAAGGTGCACAACCTACAAGCGTTGTTAAAGACCTTTTTAAAAAAGAAAAAATTTGAGCTGAGTTTATGAATGAAAAAAACAACAATAAACCTAAAAAAACATCAACAACAACTAAAAAAACATCAACAAAACCTAAAACTACTAAAGTAAAAAAAACTAAATAAAAAGGAGAAAAACAATGATTAATGAAAAACTAGCAAAACTTGATGTTTTACAAACTAGAAAAGATTTTCCAAAATTCAAAGTTGGAGATAATATAAAAGTTCATGTTCGTATAAAAGAAGGAGAGAAAACTCGTATTCAGATATTCGAAGGACTTATTATCGCAATGAAAAATAGTGGACTAAGAGAAACTTTTACAGTAAGAAAAATTTCTTATGGTATTGGTGTTGAAAGAACGTTCCCAATTAATTCACCAAATATATCTCAAATAGAATTAGTAAGAAGAAATAAAATTAGAAGAGCAAAACTATATTACATGAGAGATCTAACAGGGAAAGCTACAAGATTAAAAGAAATAAGAATTAAAAAAGGAGAATAAATGAAAAGAACTTATCAACCTAATAAGCGAAAACATGCTAAAGTTCATGGTTTTCGTGAAAGAATGAAAACAGCTAATGGAAGAAAAGTATTAGCAGCAAGAAGACTTAAAGGTCGTAAAAAATTAACTGTTTCAGACGAAAAATAAATTTATGTCAAAGTTGAATATTTTAAAAAAAAATTGAGAATTTCAAAGTATTTTAAATACAAAAAAACAAGTAGTTTCTCAATATTTAATTTTATATTATCAACCAACAAACCAAAATTTTGTAATAGGAATAAGTATTCCTAAAAAATTTGCAAATGCAGTAAAACGAAATTATTTAAAAAGGCAAATTAAAGTAATAATTAAAAATAGTAATTATTTTAGTTTAAAATATAAAGTAGTTTTAATTATTAGAAAGGATTTTATTAATTTAACCTTTAAACAAAAAGAAGAAGCAATTTTGAAATTAATAGAAAGACTAACATTAAATGGCAAAAATAAAAAGATCATCTAATTACGATTTTTTTAAAAATGATAAAGACCCAGACAAAAATGAGAAAAAATCAGCTAAAAAAATATTTAAAAGTATTTTTAGATGATTTAAAATTGTCATTTATATTTGTTTGGGTGGTATTTCCTTAACGGGTTGCATTCAATCATTTGTTGTTAGAACTTCTTCAACAGTTGGTTCTGGTCTTGAAATATATAGAAGTGAAAATGAAATTTCTCCTTTTGTTAATACTTATTTTATTCAAGAAGAACGTGATAAAGATGGAATTATAAAATCACAAAAACTTTTAATTAATACTAAGGATAATTTTCTTCTTAGAGATCAAAAAGAAATTGAAGCTATTCATAGACAACTAACAATAAATAATATTAAATATTATGGACAATATGGAAACCATTCTTCATCTTTAAGAATTGTTAATGATAAAGGAAAAGTTATTTCTAATACTTTAGATATAACATCTGTTTCTGCAGAACAAGATCTATTAACAAGAGGAGCATCTTGATCAAATAATCCAAATGCCAATAATAATATAATGATATTAAATAATATTTATTTAAATGCATTAAATGAAGATCCTTTTAGTGATTATCAAACAGCTAATGAAATAATAGAAATTCCTATTTTCGTTCAAAAAAGACCTAATACTCCACCAACAGATAAAAATGAGCTTGCATCTTATAATACTCCCGTTGTTGCTATAGGAAATAAATCATGAAAACCATTCTTACCTGATCCTGCTAATCCAACTCAATACAAATTAGTTACTATATCTGATAAAGAACCTTCAAAAGGACAATATATTGATCCTTGAAATAATCAACCTATCGATCAAACTACACAAGCCGGAAAAGACAGAATAAAACAGTTTAAATATAATTTTGAATTTGAAAAAGTTATGTTAAAAATAAATACAGCTGATTCAGCTGCATCTAAATATGCAAGAGATTATCTTCAATCTTTAGCTAACGTAATGATTCAATTCAAACAATTTGATAAATTTGATGCTCCACTTCCAAACACTCCAGTTTTTGATCCAACTCAAACTGTAGTTCCTGTTAAAAGATTTGGAAACTTAACTAATTTAAAAGAATTGCAACCTCCACCAAATAATACAGATATTATTAATGGACAAAACTTATACGATTTAGAATTAAGAACAGCAATTGAAACATATCTAACTCAAATATTAGGTGTAATAGCAAATACTGGATTTAATTTTAAACAACTTAATTTTACAGGAGATGAACCAGACGCATGGACTACACCAAGAACTTTAGCATTCTTGCCTAATGAAACTTCTAATCCTGCTAATTACTTAATTAATGCTTCTCCGGAACCGCAAAAACCAATTCTTTCGTTTTCAGATGCATGATCATTAGGTCCTTTCTATGGATTAGTAGTTTATCCAATTGGGAAATTAGTTCAAGACTTAGCTTATTCAATGCCTAACTTAAACGGATTTGAATCAGTGTTATCGATAGCTATATCAGTTATTCTTGCCAGATTATTTACATTACTTGTTACTTATAAATCAGCATTCGCTCAATCTAAGCAAGCAGCATTAGCTCCTAAAAAAGCAAAGATAGATGCAAAATATGCTGCATATAAAGGTAATAAAACAATGGAACAAAGAAAACGGCAAGAAACCGCAGAGTTATATAAGAAGAATGGTATTAGTATGATAACTCCTCTTCTTTCAGTATTAGTATCTGCTCCTATATTTCTTGCGATGTGAAGAATTGTTCAAGGAATTCCGTTGCTTAAAGCTACAGAATGATTAGGAATAAACTTCTCTTCACTATCATATCAAGAATTATTCGGAGGCGCATGACAATACTTACCATTAATTCTATTAGCTGCCTTAATTCAAGCTGGTTCTCAATTAGTTCCTAGATTACTTAATAAAAAAAGAGTTTCTGAACGAGCAAATGTTGCAGAAAAAGAAGCACTTAAAAAAGCTAATAAAACTCAAAACATAGTAATGGTAGTATTCGTATTCATGGCCCTTATCTTTGAAGCTGGTATCCAAATATACTGAATTGTTGGGGGTATCTGAATGATGCTACAATCAATGCTTATTCACCACATTCAAAAAACAACTTTATTTAAAGAAAAATTAATTAAATATGTTTAAAAAATAAAAACTATAATTTCATTATTATAGTTTTTTTTATATAATTTCATAATAATGACTAAATTAAAAATAAACTTTCTTACGATCTTTCCTAATTACTATCAAGGATTTTTAAATGAGTCAATAATATCAAAAGCAATTTCTAAAGGAATAGTTGAAATAAATATAGTTGATTTTCGAAATTTCTGTTTAGATAAACATAAAAAAGTTGATGATGAAATATATGGCGGAGGAGCTGGAATGCTATTAAAAGTAGAACCAATTGATTTAGCTCTTGAATCTCTTAGTGAAAAAGGAAGAGTTATCCTTATTTCACCACAAGGTAAAAAAATGAATCAAAAAGAAGCAGAAAGATTATCAAAAGAAAAAGTAATAACTTTTATAGCTGGAAGATATGAAGGTTTTGATGAAAGAGTTTCTTCTCTTGTAGATGAAGAAATTTCATTAGGAGATTTTATCTTAACAGGAGGGGAACTTCCTTCAATGGCAATAGCTGATTCGATTATAAGATTAGTTAATGGAGTAATTAAAGAAGAATCACATCAAAATGATTCATTTAATAATAATCTTTTAGACTATCCTCAATATACAAGACCTGCCGAATATAAAGGAATGAAAGTTCCTGAAGTTCTTTTAAATGGAGATCATAAAAAAATTGAAAAGTGAAGAAAAGAAAAAGCCTTAGAAAACACTAAAAGAAAAAGACCCGATTTATTATAATTTTTGTAAATTATAAAAATAAGAAATTCCTTGTTCTAAATCAGCTTCAATTATTTTATCTAATGCTGAAGAAGCTATTATTCTATTTAGGCTACAAAAAATAATTTTATAATTTCCAGCAGCCAAATCCTCAGGATAATTTATAAGTTTAATATAACCATTACTATTTCAATTTATATGAAGAATTCCATGATAAACAAAATCACCAATTTCAATTTTAATATTATATATTCCAGCATGAGGTATAACATTTTTTTCATTAAAATTTATTCTATTAAAAATTACTTCAAAATAATCCCCAAAATTTCAAACAAGAAGTTTATTTGCTAAATTAATTTCGCCATATGAAATTAACTCTTTTATTCTTGTTGAAGAGATCTTTACATTATCAAATAAATCTAAATCCAAAATTAATGTTTTATAATTATTTGCTACATCTTGGGAGCTTCATTGCGCATTTACTCCAAGTCTATAATCTTGTCCACAAATAAATAAATTAGCATTATATATATTTTTAATATTATCTAAAAAATCTTTAGCCTCTTTATTTTTAATTTGATTAAAATCAATTAAAATAATGAAGTCAATTTTTGAAAGAAAAAAACAATCAAGCATATAGTTAAGGCTTGTTGCTTTTTTTTTGTTTGATCTAAAAACTTCTTCAACATTTGAAAAAGTAATAAGACCTATTTTTTGTTTTTCATTTTTAACTTCGATAGCTTTATCTAATAAAGTTTTATGACCTTTATGAAACAATTCAAAAGCACCCAATAAAATAATACTTCCATCTCTTAATTCTTTAATTTTTTTTGTATCACTATATTTATAGATAGTCATTATATAACTCCAAATTTTTCTAAGAAATCAATTGCTCCATCTTCGTTAACAGGTTTGTCAGTAATTTTTTTTGCTATTTTTTTAACTTCATTAGCTGCATTTTTCATAGCAACACCTAAACCAACTTCTTGAAGCATTTCTATATCATTTTCTCCATCTCCAAAAGCCATAATTTGTGATTTATCAATTCCAATAATTTCACTTAATTGAATAATAGTTTTAGCTTTATTAACACCAATATTTGATACAAAAAAACCATTAAATCAACTTGCTTGTAAATTTAGTGAAGAGTTTGTTTCTTCAAAAAACTTTTTTGTTTCGTTCTTTAAATTATTACAACTAGAATTAATTGTAATAAGCGAAAAACTTTCCTCATTAATTTTATTTTTTGCTTCATTTAAATCTCTATAAAAATCTTTATATTCTTTTCAAAACCAATGGTCTTTTAAAATTTCTTGATTTTTTACAAATACAAATCTTTCTTCAGACAAAATAACATTCGCTATTTTATGCTCATATTTTTTATTATCTAAAACATTTGTTTTATAAGATAAAAAGTCTTCAATTTTTATAGGATTATTAATTATTTTAACTATATCTCCATTTTCTTTCTTGTTACAAAAAGAACCATTAGCTCCTATAAAGTAATTTGTTTTTAAATCATTCCAAACATTACCTATAGAAACTTCATCTCTTCCTGTTGCCAAAACAACAATATAACCATTATTCATTAATTTTTTTATTCCCTCTTTTGTTCTTTTAGAAACAGCTTGGTCACCATAATTTAATAATGTTCCATCAATATCAAATATAATCATTTTATACATATTTATTTATCTCCTTTATTTATTAATAATTATTTCATTAACTATATTTGAAAAAATTTTTCTTTTAATAATTTTATCATTTTCAACTAGTATAAATGCAAAGAATGAACTTTCTCAAACTAAACCATTTATTCCGTTTTTTAAATTTCATTCTTTTTTTGAAAATCCATTCATAAAAAGTTTAACTTCTTCTCTTTTATTAAAATTAATTTTTTCAAATTGGAATAATAAATTATATGGAATTGGTTTTTCTAAAAATTCATCACTTAATCCATTTACAGAAATTCTTTCTAAATTACTCATATAACTACCACAATTTAGTTTTTGTCCTATATCATAGATTAATGATCTTATATATGTTCCATTTGAAACTTCTACAGAAAAAGAAAAAGAGCTTTTATTATAGTTTAAAAGTTCTATATTAAATATTTCTATTAATGAAGGTTCAAGAACAAAATCTTTCCCTTTTCTAGCTAATTCATATCCTCTTTTTCCATTAATTTTTTTAGCTGAAAACTTAGGAGGAATTTGTAAACTTTTTCCTAAAAAAGAATTTAAGCATTCATTTAATTCTTCTTCTGTAGGAATATAATTAGAAAAAGGCACTATTTCTCCTTCGCTATCATATGTATCAGAAATAGAACCGATTACAGCTTCTGCGATATATTTTTTAGTTTTATTTTCTATAAATTCTAAAATCTTTGTATCATTTTCTGTAGCAACTAAAAGAAGCCCAGAAGCAAGAGGATCTAATGTTCCTGAATGACCAATTTTTTTATAATTATATTTTCTTGAAAAATCTTTAATGGCTTTAAATGAAGATAAACCTTTTTCTTTTTTAATTACAGTTATCATTTTATTTTTTATTTATTTTTAATGCAGGAAGACCTAAATCTATTAATATATCTTTTTGAAGATCTTTATTTTTCCCTTTTGCAAAATAATCTTTTCAACCAGAATTACTACTAAAAGAAGTTAAAGATTCTTTTGTTGATAACTTGATAAAAAATTTATATTGATCTTGTGCTACTTTTTTCATGTCTAAAGCAAAAAAATTTCTTGTTTGTTTTTGCTTTGAAGAAACATAACCACTTTCTACTATATTATCATTTTCTAAGAAAAGATTAAAATTTGATTGGACAGGAACAGAAACAATCTTTCTATTAACATTATCTCAATATCTTGTTGTGCTTTGATATTGGAAATATTTTCTAGCAAGATCTTTTCTTTCTTCAGTCGGTTGACTATTAATTATTTTTTCTTGATCACTATTAAGACTTACATTTCTATATATAGCAACAGGTTTTTCTACTCCCTTATCATCTTGGAAAAGACTTAATAATTTAGATCCTTCTTGAATCTGATAAGAATATTCTCATCAATATTTAGGATTTATAGAATTAATTGCAAAATTATTCATTATTTTTATTTCAATGTTAACAATACTGTCTATTAATTTTTGAAGGTTAATAAATGTTTGAGAATCTTTTCCACTATCATTTGAATTACCTGGAGTATCATCATCAATCATTTTTTCATATGCTCTATAATTTTCATCTATATTAGATAATGAAATAGCAATACCACTTTCATTAAAAATGTTTCTATATATAGTACTTAAGTCTTTTAATAAAAAAACCTTTAAAACAGCTTGGTTTCTTGGTTTATTAATTTCACTTTTAATTATTGCATTTAAACTGTCAAGTGATTCCTTTGTTCCGTTAAAAAAAGTTTTATTAAGATCATTTTCAATATTATAAGGAGGATTTTGTCCAATAAGTAAATAATTAAACACTTCAGAATAAAGGTTTTTATCTACATTAGCATTAACATCTTCTTCTATATTATTAATAGATGAAGAACAAGAAGAAGTTAATGCGATTGGTAAAACAATAGCACTACTTATTAATAAAGAAAAAAAACTTTTTTTAAACATATTTATAATTTTACATTATAAAAAAAAACAAAAAATAAAAAAAATAGCAATTAAATAGCAATAGTGCTAATTTTGTTATATAATTATGGTTAAATAAAAAAATATTTATATAAAGGAGGCCCAAAATGGCAAAAGAAAAAATTATAGGTATAGATTTAGGTACAACAAACTCTGTTGTAGCGGTTATAGAAAACGGTGAACCAATTGTTTTAGAAAATCCAGCAGGGAAAAGAACAACTCCATCGGTTGTAGCTTTTAAAAATGATGAAATCATTGTTGGAGAAATTGCTAAAAGACAATTACAAACCAACCCAGATAGTATCGCTTCTATTAAAAGAAAAATGGGTACAAATGAAAAAACAAAAATAAATAAAAAAGATTATAAACCGGAAGAAATTTCTGCTATGATTTTATCTTATTTAAAAGAATATGCTGAAAAAAAAGTTGGTTCTAAAATTTCCAAAGCAGTTATTACTGTTCCTGCTTATTTTGATAATGCACAACGTGAATCAACAAAAATCGCTGGTAAAATTGCAGGACTAGATGTTTTAAGAATTATTAATGAACCTACAGCTGCAGCATTAGCATTTGGGTTAGATAAAAAAGATAAATCATTAAAAGTATTAGTATATGACCTTGGAGGAGGAACATTTGACGTTTCTGTTCTTGAATTAGAAGATGGAACTTTTGAAGTTCTTTCAACATCAGGAGATAA
Source organism: Metamycoplasmataceae bacterium (assembly GCA_051655145.1). Lineage (GTDB taxonomy): Bacteria > Bacillota_I > Bacilli_A > Mycoplasmatales > Metamycoplasmataceae > UBA710. The sequence continues at coordinate 65,956 of JBOFZK010000068.1, read as the reverse complement.
CCATTTAGGTGGAGATGACTGAGATAATAAAATTGTTAATTGATTAACTGACAAAATTAAAAAAGAATATGATTTTGATGCAACTAAAGATAAAATGGCTATGTCAAGACTTAAAGAAGAAGCTGAAAGAACAAAAATTAATCTTTCAGGTGAAATGAAAACAGAAATTAATTTACCGTTTTTAGCTATGACTCCCAAAGGACCATTAAATATTGAATTAGAATTAACAAGAGCAGAATTTGATAAAATGACTTCTGATTTAGTAGATAGAACTAGAAAACCTATTGAAGACGCTTTAAAAGAAGCAAAACTTAAAAAAGAAGATATTGATGAAATTCTTTTAGTTGGGGGATCAACAAGAATACCAGCTATTCAAACAATGATTCAACATACATTAAATAAAAAACCAAATCATACAATTAACCCTGATGAAGTTGTAGCTATAGGAGCAGCTATTCAAGGTGGAGTTTTAGCAGGAGATATTTCAGACGTTTTATTATTAGATGTTACTCCATTAACTTTAGGATTAGAAACAGAAGGTGGAATAGCAACTCCTTTAATCTCTAGAAATACAACAATTCCAGTTACAAAATCACAAACATTTTCAACAGCTGCAGATAATCAATCAGAAGTTACTGTAAATGTTGTTCAAGGTGAAAGACAATTTGCAAGAGATAACAAATCATTAGGTCAATTTAATTTAGGTGGTATTGAACCAGCTCCTAGAGGAGTTCCACAAATCGAAGTTAGTTTTTCAATTGATGTTAACGGTATTATAAAAGTAACAGCTAAAGATAAAAAAACTAATAAAGAAAATACAATCTCTATTACAAATTCAACAACTTTAAGTCCTGATGAAATTGAAAAAATGATTAAAGATGCTGAAGAAAATAAAGAAGCAGATCAAAAAAGAAAAGAAGATCAAATGGTTGTTATTAAAGCAGAATCTTTAATTAATCAACTTGAAAAATCAATTGCTGATCAAGGAGAAAATATTGATCAAACAGCGAAAGATTCATATAATAAAGAAATTGAAGAATTAAGAAATTTAATTAATCAAAATAAAATTGATGAACTTAAAACAAAAATAGAACAAATTGAAAGTATTGTTGAACAATTTTCACAACAAAGCGCTCAAAATGCTTACGGAAATAATCCAAGCGAACACGTAGTTGAAGATGAAAATGAAACTATTGAACCAGAAGTAGAAGAACAATAAAATTATTTTTCAATTAAAAAATAAACTAAAACAGAACCAAAAGTTTTAGTTTTTTTTATTTCTCATTTTGATACTAAAAAAGAACTAATATCAAAATTTCATTCAATAATAATTTGGCCATCTTTATTTAATAATTTCTTTTCATAAATTTTATTTAATACTTCTTCTAATAAAAAAAAATTTGAAAAAGGAGGATCAATATAAATAAAATCAAACTTTATTTCATCTTTCATTTTATTTAAAAAAAACATTATATCTTCATTTAGTAAATGATAATTAGATACATTAAGACTTTCTAAATTCTTCTTTGTAATTTCAAACACATCTTTATCTTTTTCAATTGCAAAAGCCTTTTTTGCATTTCTTGAAAGAAATTCTCCTGTTATAATTCCCGACCCTGAAAAACAATCAAGAATAATTTTATCTTCAATTTCATAGTTAATAATATTAAAAATACTTTCTCTAACTCTATCCATAGTTACTCTAGTTTTATTTTTATCTGGTTCTTTAAAAACTCTTCTTTTAAAATCGCCACTAATTATTCTTATCATATTTAATATATTACATTATAGATATGAATAAATTATAATTATTAAATATGAATGAAATTATTGATATTAAAGAAATTTTTAATTTTAATTATAAACAAGATAATGAAGAAATAATTTTCATCATTAAGGATTTAGATTTAAAAATGAATTATAAAAAAATTCATGTTGTAGGAACAAACGGGAAAGGAACAACATGTAAATTTTTATCTGATAATTTTTCAAAAAATAATATTTCTAATGGTAGCTTTACTTCTCCCCATCTTTTAACTCCTACAGAAAGAATATCCCTAAACTCAAAAGAAATATCTAGCAAAGATTTATTAAAAAACATTAACTTTATTTTAAATAAATATCAAGATAAAAAATTTAACTTTTTTTCTTTAATGTTTTTGTCTTCATTAATTTATTTCGAAGATAAAAATCCAGAGATTGTTATTTTTGAAGCAGGAATTGGAGCTAAAAAAGATATTGTTAATATTCTTGATTTTGACTTTACAATTTTTACATCTATTAGCATTGATCATCAAGAAATTTTAGGAAATAATATTAATAAAATTTCTAGTGATAAATCAGAAGCTATAAAAGGGAAAACAAAAGTTTATATACCATCTAATTTAAACAAAGTTTCTTTTCAAATATTATTTGAAAAAATAAAAAATAATAATAACAATTTTTTTGTAGTTCAAATTCCAAAAAATGAAAAAAATATATACCTAATAAATTTTTTAGTTGTTGAGTCTTTTTTTGAAAATGAATTCAATATAAAAGCTGTAATGACTCCTTTAAATAAGGGAAGACTTACAAAGGAAAATATTAATGGGAAAACATGTTATTTAGATGTTTCTCATAATTTTGATGGAATAAAAAAATCACTTTCATTGTTACCTAATAAAAACGTTTTTTTTGTTATATCATTAACAAAGAGGAAAGATATAAAAAAAATAATGAATTTATTTAAAAATAAAACTAATGTTTTTGTTTATGAAAATAGTAGTAAAAAAGCTGTAAAAATTGAAGAATATCCAAAAGATTTCCCAATAATAGAAAACCTTAGTAATTTTATAAAAGAAATAAAAAAACCAACTATTTTTTTAGGATCTCATTATTTTATATCAGATATTTATGAACTTATAGGAGAAAGAAAAAATGAAAAATAAAAAACTATCACAATACTTCTCCTTAAATACATTTGAAATTTGTTTAATGGGAGTTTTATTAGCTTGTTATTTAATTATAGAATGATTTAATTCACAAGTTCTTGTTGGTCCATTTAACATAGCAACGAGCTTTATATTTTTTATTTTATCAGGAATAATTTTTGGTCCCTTTAAAGGAGCTATTTTTTCTTTCTTTTTAGATACTTTTTATCAGCTAGTTTCTGGAGGGATAAGCTTTTGAATGTGACAATATGCAGTAGTACCAATTTTTGTTTCTTTATTATCCTGATTTTTATTTTATTTTTTTAATAAAATGAAAACTAATGAAACTAATAAGATGACTATTTTTTTAAGTGATAAAGACGAAAAAAATATTTATAAAGAAAATATCTTATTTTTAGATAAAAAACAATTTCCACTTTTAATACTTTTTGGATTAACTATTATTTATGTAGTTACTATTTTATCTTTATATAATAATATAAGTAATTATGAAAAGGAACCAGTAAATCCATACATAAGTATTATTATTACAAGCATCATTTTTATAGGAATATTTTTATCTTATTTTGTTTTTTATTTCTTATGAAAAAAAACAAATAATATAATGTATTTAAATACTATTAATCAAGTTATTATAGTTGCAACAGTTTTTGTTTTATTTAGATGATTTTGAGGTACATATGCTTTTATAGCATTTTCTGAGCAATTTCTTTCGGCTACCAAAAAACCCTTTATAACAATTATGTTGGGAATTTCTTTTAAATCGATTTTTACAATTCCTATTTTTAGCATAATCATAATTAGATTAAATAGTGTTGTTTTGGTTCTAAAAGAAAGATTTAGTAGAAATAACTTATAAAATAGTTGATAATATATAAATATATGTCAACAGATAATTTTGATAATGAATATCATAAAGTTTTAAAGCGTTTTGATGAAATATGTAAGATTAATAATTTTTGGTATTCTTTAGGAGATATAACATTATTATCTGCAATTACAAATTCATTGCATTATAAAAGAAATAAAATTATTGATATTTTTATTACAATAGAAACATTAAGAGAACTTGAAAAAAAATATAATAATAATCTTATAAGTCCTTATACAGAAAGCAGTTTTTTTCTTTTAACTCCTCGTTTTAAATTTGATAATTCAGATATAACAATTAATTTAATAATTATAACTCCAACATCTATTAAAAAAGTTTTAAAAATGAAACAAATTAAATATAAAACTAAATATTTTTATGGTAATTATTTAGCAAATCAAAAAGAAAATAATTTCCAAACAAAATTTTTTTTCTTTCTTTTTAAATTGTTTCCTTGAATTAAATTTAGCCCTCTTTCTTATTTTGAAATATATGATGATTTATATGAAGAAAAGCACCAAGGATTTTTTTTAATAAATAATTTTTTAGAAGGAATAAATTTAAATTGAGTTCCAAACATTAACTTTAAAAGAAATATTGTTAACTTTTTAGGATTAGAACTTTATGTTTTTGAAGAAGCAACTATGTTTTTAAATAATAAATATGGAAAAAATTTTAATACTAATCCAAAGATAATAAATAATATTTAATATCCATATTTATTTTCGCTTACTTTATAATCTTCAACAATTTTACAATCATTAATTTTAATAATTCTTGTAGCATATTTTATAATCTGCATATCATGAGTAACAAGAATAATTGTTTTATTATTTTCAACATTTATTTTTTTTAAAATAGAAAGAATATTTTGAGAAGATTGAGGATCTAAAGAGGCTGTTGGTTCGTCGGCAAAAATAATATTAGAATTTTTAGCAAGAGCTCTTAAAATAGAAATACGTTGTTGTTGACCACCAGACATTTCATTCGGATATTTATATATTATATCTTGCAATCCAAATTCTTCGATTAAAGGTTCAAGTGAAACTTTTTTACTTATATCTTTTTGAAGATAAGCACCAGTTTCAATATTTTCTTCACCTGTTAAATTATTTAATAAATTATATGATTGGAAAATAAATGAAACATTTTCTCTTCTAAATTTTAAAAGCTCATTTTGTGTTAAATAAGGAAGGTTTTTATTTTCAACAATTACATTACCCATTGAAGGACGATCAAGTCCTGAAAGAATATTTAAAAGAGTAGATTTTCCAGAACCAGAAGGACCTAAAAGAATAACAAATTCCCCTCTTTCAATTTTTAAAGAAATATTTGATAATGTTCTAATTAATTTAATTTTATCAATAAAAAATTTTGAAACATTTTCAAGTTCTATTATATAGTTACCTTCATTTTTTCTTAATTCTTGACCATCAAATTTTCTTCTATGATTATTATTATATGAATAAAGTTTTTTATCTTTTTTATTTAAAATAACAAGCTGAGTACTAATATCTAATTTTCCAGTTTTATAAAATGTTTTAATAATATTTTTGTTTTTCATTTATTTCCCCTTCAATAATAATATAGGTTTAATTTTATTTACGTTATATCAAGATAATAATAATGACATTGAGAATATTACTAATACGAATAATGATCCACCTAAAATACTAATTGCAGATAAAGAAATAGGAAGCAATGTTAATGAAGTTTGTAATATAAAAGTAGTAAATAAACTTATTAATCCAAGAGAAAAAGGAATTGAAATTAAAACAGCTGCCAATAAAATTGGGAAGTAAATTGATAAGAACATTCTTGCCTTATCTCTATTGCTATATCCTAAGATACCAAAGATAGCGATATTTCTTTCATTTTCATTAATTATTAAAGTAGACATAAGAATTAAAATAATCATTGAAATTGAAAGTGAAAATGCCAGTATTAAAATTGTTATAGTATTCATAACATTTGATGTTCCTAAAATAAATCCAACCTCTATATCTTTTGAAAAAACATTTTCAATTAAAGGATCTAGAATATTAGTTCCATAAACATCAACAAACATTTTTAATCCAGTTAATATTTCTTCATTAGATAGCGAAGAAAGCTCGGTAGGATCTAAAATTCCGTCATTATTTGTATCAATTTCAAATCCAAGTCATTTTTCAATAGCATCAGAAATTATTATTTTATTATTATAAAAAATAGGATCTATTTTTTTAAGAGCTAAAGGTATTACTGCTTCGTTTTCTTTATTATCAATACTATTTAAATAAAACAACTGTTTAAATATATTTTTACTTCTTCCAAGAATAGCGGAAGTAGCTGTTGCTGGATTATAATCTATATCTATTTTTTGATCAGCTGCTCAATAATTTGATTGTGAATATAAAGAAAGAGAATCAGAAATAACTGAAGGATTATCTTTGTTTGAAAAAATACCATTAAATGCTTCTTGATTTGCTGTAGCCTCTAATCCTAAAACATCATTTATAACTGTTTGTGTTGTTGAAAACTCTTCATTAATATAAGTATTATTTATTCCAACTACTTCAAAAGTAATTATTTCTTCATTTACAACATTTGTTTTATTAATTGATTGTTCAAGTTTATTTAAATTTCTTTTAAATGAGTTTTCTACTTTTAAATAAATTTTCTTACCAGTTGATAAATTTCTTAAATTTGAAGCAACTTCATTAATAATTATTGGATAAATTTTGAAATCTTTATTTTTAATATAAAAATCATCAGCAACATTTAAAAGATTAGTTCCATTTGAATTAACAATTTGAACATATGATGAATTATTTTTATATCCATAAATTTTTAACTCTTTATTATTTGTATCTCTAGTTTTTGCTCATGTATATGTTTCGTTTTGTTCTTTATCAAATTTAATTCCACCAAAAAGTAAAGAAAAATCTTGTATCTCTGTTTTGTTATTAAACATAATATTGTAAGCATTTACTAAAAACATTCTATAAACATTTCTAAGTTCTTTAAGTTCAGGATCTGTTTCTCCAATTATAATTTTTAAATTTATATAATCGCTTTGATCTGCATTTAATTTTCTATAAACAAAATGAGAATCAGATGGATTACTTTCTTGAATATATTTGAAATAGTTAATTTTTTCGCCTGTTAATTTATTTCTTGCAAATTTATCTTGTGCTGTTGGGAAAATAATTTCTTGTGTTTTTTCAATATAAAAACAAGCGTTTTCTGAGACTTCTAAAAGTTTTACTTTTTGTGCTTCAGGAAGAGAATTGAAAAGCGTATTTCATGTATTAATATTGATTCCTGATGATTTAACAGTTAAATCTAATGAAGACTTTGTAATAATATGAGGAGAATTTGGGAAAGGAACACCATTTGAGGGAATAAATACTCCTGGATTATTAGGATCTTCTATATCAAAATTAATTACTGAAGAAAAACCTGGTCTAAAATAATCTGCTATATATGTATTTCCTTCATTTGGATTTCCTGTAGGAACAAAAAGAAGATTATTTATATTTGTATTTATTTCGTCCCCAAGGTCTATTTTTGAATAAAGACCACTCTCTTTTACAGGAGATGTAAGATCTATTTTATATTTATATTTTCTATTTTTATATGTTAGATCAGTTGATTTATCAAAACCACCGTTAGAAGCAATTGAGAAAATACTTATTGAAGAAGAAGCTACAAGACAAATTAATAAAGAAAACAACTTCATTGCTGAATTAATTGATAAAGCAACACTAAATTTATTTTTAATACTTGTGTTTTTTATTGATTTTTTTATTTTTTCAGCAGATCTAGATTTATTTAATTCAAATGATTCATTAATTAAAGACATTGTATTCATTCTTAGTACAATTAAAGAAATTACAATTATTAAAATAGACACCATCACAAGAGGAACAATAATTGTTATTAAAAATGAAATAATATTAAATGAAACAGCTTTTACAGGTAATGCTCAAAAACTACTGAAAACTCCTATGAAAGTTCCTTGTAATGATAAACCTAATAAATAACCAAAAGCCCCTCCTACAGTAACTGCAGCTGTACCAATAGTTGTTAATGCTATAGATATTTGTAGCTTTGAATATCCTTGAGCTTTTAAAATTCCAAAGACTCTTGCCTTTGCCATTATAAATCTTTTAATAATTAATATAATTACTCCAGAAATAATAATTAATAAAGAAACGGTTACTATTAAATTTAATGAATTAATAAGATTAATCATATTTTCTATTGTAGTTATTCTTAAAGATCTTTCAGGATTAAGTGGATTTATTTCGTTATATAAGAAAGCAACATCATTAATTCCAGGATTTTCTCCGGGGCCATAATCAGTTCCATTAATTGCATTATAAATAAGTAAATTAATTTCTTTTTTAAGTTCAACTAAACTTTTAGGAAAATTACCTTTTCTTAATATTAAATATTTTTCAATAAATGAATTAGCATTAGATTGTCTTGCTCTATCAAAACCTGTTTGATTTAAATAAACTATAGCTTGTTTTTTAGAATCAACTTGAATATTTTCTGTATTAATTATTGGGTAAAGAAAATCAGCTGTAATATCTTCTCCTATAATTAAATATTTAAGTCCATTAACATCAATTACAAATTTATTATTTATAGGATCATTAATAAATTTTTCCATTTCATCTAAATCACTTAGAATATTAATATTCTTTTTCAAATCAAATGTTTCTTTATTATTTTCTTTTAAATAACCATAAGAAACTTTAGCAACAAATGAACTTACATTATATGTAACAATAACATTTTCTTCTTTTCTTTCTTCTACAAATGACATAAGAACAGATGATATTAAATCATTTATATCAATTCCGAAAAATTTAAGATTAATTTTATCCAGGGGATTGTTAGGATTATTAGTTGTAAATTTGTCATATAAATTTTGAATTGTAGCAAAATCTAATTCTAAAGGAATTACTTCTTTTGGATTATATCCTTTATCAATAAATTCAGGACTACCATATATAAAATTAATTATATTTTCAAAACCACTAAAGTTAATTGAATCAACATTATTATCTACAGAATTAATTTTATAAAGTCTTTCTTTTAATAAGAATTGTAAGTTACCTAATGAAGCTGTACTTGTAGCGTTTTGATTAACGGTATATCACAATACTACAAATGGATTAAGTATTCCAGAAAAAGAAGACATAACAGCACTTGATAAACCTATATTTTCTAAAATATTATAAGTGCTACCATTTAATTGGTTTTGCATTTTTAAAGCAAGTTCAACTCTTGTTAATTTTTCTTGGATAGTTCCTTCCCCTAAGAAAGAATTTATAAAATTATTTTTTAAAAGATCAATTTGTTGTTGCCCATCATTAGCCATAATCATTGTAAGTGCCCCTACTAATGAAAAGGTATTTACATTATATGAAACATTATTTAAATTATCAACATTAAAAAACATTTTAATTATATCCTTAGATATTCAAGTAGTATTAGGATCCGCCTTTAATTGTTTTTCTGTTTCAGCAGCTAATTCAACAGCTATTTTTTTAGTTGAAGTAAATCCATCTAAAATAGGAGTTCTCCCTAATAAAAATTTATTAAACTCATGTGTCTTTTTAGATAGGATTTGTTTAATTGTATTATTATTAACTCCAGTTACTAAATTAATTAAATTATTTATTTGATCAACAGGATTTAATCCACTTTCTAAAGTTCCTTTTGAAAACAATAATCAAAAATTATAATAGTTTAACATTTCAGGTAACATATCATATTCTTTAATAGCATTTTTACCAGCATAAAACTGATCATAAATTTGTTTTTTAATAGTTTTTTCAATAAAGCTACCACTTGTAGTTTTAGGATGAATTAAAGATAAAAAGCTATCTGCTATAGTTTTTGTAACGGATGGATTAAATGAATCAGTATCTATTTGAAAACTAATTAATTTTCCCTGCTCTATCACTTGTAATATATATATTAATCTAGTTTTAAGTTCATTAGTGGATAAACTTAAAAAATCATTTTCATTTTTAATTAATATATATTTTTTTAAAACATTTTTTTCTATATCATTTAAGTTATTAAGATTAAAACCTTCATTTATTTTCTTTAATAACTCTTTTAAAATTACATCATCACTTTGTATTTCAGGTGACTTTGAAACATTAAGAGATGTTAAATCATATAAATCAATTTTATTTGGATCACTATCAGGTTGATAAACACCCAAAAATCCAGAAGTTTTATTTGATAAATTTAATAATTTAATTAATGAATTTAATATATTTTCATTATTATCTCCATCAGGGGAAATTGAGACAAGAAGAGATGAAAAAAGATCTGAAGTTTTCATAGTATTTGTTGAAATAAGTTTTTCATCATTATTATCATCTACTATTAAAAATTCTTTATTAACAATTTTATTATTTACTAATTGCTTAAAACTATCTAAAGAAAAATAATCAAGCAATTCACTTAACCCAACACCTATATTTTTATAATTTTCTCCACCATTTAATTGAAGAATTATATTTCCATAAATTTCTCTATCTGCAATACTCAAATTATCATAAATAGTTTTAAAAATATTTCCTCAATTTACATTTGTAATTATTTTTTTGATACTTTCTTTAAATCTATTCTCATTTACATTTTTTAATATAAAAGGTAAATAATCTCCGATACCAATAGCTTTATTGCTCTCATTTTGATTATTAAAAAATGATTCAAAAAACTCTATAAAAAATTTGTCAATATTTATAGATGAAAGTAAAGAAGAAAGGTCACTAAAAAATATATTTTTATCAACAAAAAATCTTGTTGCTAAGCTATTAAAATCAATATTTATATTGAAGAAGTTTTTAAATATAATTGTTAAAGAAGTAAGGTTTTCATCAACTGTACCTTTTTTAGAATTTAAAATACTATTTAATAAATTACCTAAATAATCTTTTTGATCATAAAGAGCAGCATGGTATGGAATTCCTAGCACAGATTTTAATAATACATTTTTTGTTAAAACAGAAGGTGGCATAAGAGCATTTCCAAATCCGTAATTTGTAAATGATTGATTAGTTGCATCTGTTAATATCTTTATATCAAAAGGCGATACAACACCATCTAGAGATGTAGTTAAATAATTTTCTAAATTATCACTAAAATGTTTAAATCCATTTCCGTTTTGGTAATCTTGAATTATTTCTGAAGAAGGAAGTAATATTCTTAAAGGAACATAAAATTTATTAGAATAATTCTTATCTTGAATAGCTCAACCAAATTCACCTATAAGATCAACTTTTTTTCCACTAAGATTTTCTTCAGCAAAACTTCATTTTTCAGTAAATATTAATTTATTAAGATTTTCAATTGTATTATCAAATGAAGAATTTTCAATTACATTTCAATTTATAAAAGGACTACTTACAGAAGTTAGAAGAACAAATTTATTTTCAATTGGATTTAATGTAATACCAACGAATTTTTTAACATTATCAACCATTCTTTCTAGAAGAAGAATTTTTTGCGAATTTAATGTAACATAAACATTATTTTTAGTATCAAAAAATTTATAATTTCCAAAATAGAATATAGGATTTAAATAACTAGATTCAAGGGAATATCCAGAAAAAATTTTACTTATTATTTCTGGAGTAAAAGATTGCAATGATTCTTTACTTTTAGGATCGAAATAAAGAGAAGAATTAAATAATAAATTTGTTCCATTTTTTTCTTCATTATAAAGAGTATTAACATTGGTTGTATTAAAAGAATTTTTACCAATTTTTATTTCTTTATTTTTATCACCTAAATTAACCAGATTGAATAAATTATTTTCTGATTTAATACTTACTGTTTCCCTTAATGAAACGTTATTATCCCCTACAAGAGAATTAATTCCATTAAAAATATTTGAATCAATTTTATCTTCTACAAAAGAATTAATTTCATTTACTTTTCTTACTGTTCCCTCATTATTTTTAATATTATTTAATAATAATGAAGCATCATTTCCTGAAATATCATTAATTATTTTGTTATATTCGTCAGGAGAAATAATATCGTTATTTCTTAATTCTAATAATATAGTACTTTTTTTAAGTGGGTTTTTTGTTGAAATTATTTGTTTATTTAAGTCAACATTTAATAATTCCGCTTTAGTTACTGTAAATTTATTTTTATCTATTATTTGACCATTTATATCTGCATTAAAAATATAATTTTTTTTCTCTCAAAAAGCATTTTTACTAAAATATCTCTTTTTAATATTGTCATTTTTAATGCTATTAATAAAATCTAAATATGATCCTCCTCATTCTTTATTTTCCTCAGCGCCCATTTCAAAATCATAAGTTAATTGATCAAGCTTTAAAGTAAAAGTATTAATAATTTTCTTCTTTTGTATTCAATCTTTTTTTATAAAAAAGTTATTATTTAAATTAAAAATAGGCTCTGCTTTTTGACTTGCTATTATTTCTTGAGCAAAAACATTATTTGTGCTTAATTTAAAAGTTTTATTTCATGTTGCATTAGGATTTAATTTTACATATGTTGAATTTGTTGTGGGAGTAAAAAAAGCATTTTTTGAAATAGTTGTATTTGGATCTACTTCATAAATTCCAAATCTTGGATCTTTAATTTTAAATCCTAAAAACTTTGCTACATCTGAACTTTTAATTATATAAAGAACATTTTGAATTGCTCATTCTTTTTTATCATTTAAAGATATAGAAGCTTCTTTAGTTTTAATATTTACAAAAATATTTTTTACTCCTGAAATAGTATCAGAAACTCTAAAACCATTATTTAAAATTGTAACTAAATCAGATAATTTTAATGGTTGATTTAAAGAATTATTAAAAGATATAAAAGAATCTGTTGTTCTAAGTTCAAAAGCATTCCCAGCTAATAATTGCCCTGGAGCTGAAAACTTTTTAAAATTATATTGTGAAAAAAAGTTTTTAGTAATTTCGATTTGTTCTGTTGGAAAGTTAGAAGAATTGATAAAATCAAAAATTAATGGATTGATTTTTAAAAAACTATAAAATTCCTCTAAGCTAATATAAAAATCATTTAGTCCGGCTAAACTAGGAATAATATTTGATATTTTAAAATATTTATTTTTATCATTAGGATCTGTAGTATTTGTTTCCAAGATTAAAGGAGAAACAATAATATCACTCTCAACATTAACATTATTTACATCAGAATAAAAAAGAGAAGAAGTATCTAAATAAAATTTATCTGGTCTTTTATTATTGTTTTTAATGTTTAAATCAACAGTTAAATCATGCGCTTTTGAAACGTTTTTATAGTTATTAAAATCGTTAGAATAATTTTTTGCAATGTCAGAAAATAAAGTAAAAAAACTAGATGATAAAAAAATTAATACCATCAAACAAACCATAAGAACTTTTGACTTTGCCAATGATTTTATTACTTCTTTAAAAAGTTTTTTCAATATTATCCCCTCAAAAAAATAATTTTACAATAAAAATATGCCAAAATTACAACCTTTTAACTATAATTAGTTAATAAATAATGAAAACAAAAATAAAAAACTCAATTAATAAATTAATTGAAGAGCACGAAATAATAGTAATTTTTCATCATATTAACCCAGATGGAGACTGTTTAGGTTCTCAACTAGGTCTTAAAGAGCTTTTAAAGACAAATTTTCCGCAAAAAAAAGTATTGGCCATTGGTAATAGCTTCAATGTCCTAAATTTTATGGATTTTAAACATGATAAAATCCCATCAAAAAAAACCATATCTCAAGCCCTTGCAATCATAGTAGATTGCGGAAATTTAGATAGAATTCAAAACGCAGAGGTTATTAAAGAAAACAAATTTAAAAATATTTTAAGAATTGATCATCATCCAAGTAGTGATGATTTACCTGAAAACAAGTTTTTATGAGTAGATCCTACATTTTCTTCGAGTTGTGAACAAATAACATTATTAGCAAAAAGTTTAAAATGAGAAATAACCCCCATTGCAGCCGAATATTTATATCTTGGTTTAATTACAGACTCTGGATGATTTTTTTATGAAAAAACATCATCAAGAACTCATAATATGGCATCTATTCTGCTTGAGGAAAACAAATTTGATTTTTTTTCACTTCATAATAAGCTTAAAAAAAGAAATATTAAGGACATAAAGTTTAATAGTGAAGTTCTTAAAAACTTTAAAACTAATGGGAATGTAATTTATTATGTTGTTACAAATGAACTATCTAAAAAACTAAAACTAGATGCGAATGAAAAAAATAAAGTAAACTTTTTAGCAAATATAGATAATTTTCCAATTTGAATCTTTTTTATAGAAGATATTGATAATACATATAGAGTAAGAATAAGATCTAATGGACCAGCTATAAATATTCTTGCAAGCAAATATAATGGTGGAGGACATCAATTAGCTTCTGGAGCTAAAGTAAAAAATAAAAGAGAGATACTAAAATTTGTTAATGATGCAAATAAATTAGCTAGTGATTATTTAAAATCTCTGAAATAATATTTTTAAGTTCTAATTCTTCAAGTGTTTTAAAAGACGAATCATTGTAATCGTGATTTATTTTAAGATCATTTATTTTTATAAAACTAAGATCAACATTATGATTTAAGGTTGCTAATTTTTTACATAAAAAAGAGATTCCCTTATTTTCAATAAATTTATTTTTTAAATCTAATGAAAGAGAATCAATATTTTCATAAATGTTTTCTAATGTTCCATATTGTTTTAATAGATTTGTAGCGCCGACTTTCCCTACTCCTTTAATTCCTGGTAAATTATCAGAAGGATCGCCTGAAATAGCTTTAAAATCAATAATTTTAATTGGATCAAAATCAAAAATAGAACTAAAATTTTCTACATTAATTTCTTCATACTTTTTTTCTTTGTTATTTTTCTTTATTACATTTGTATTAGTATCAATTAATTGTAATAAATCTTGATCATCAGAAAAAACAAAGAAGGAATTATTTTCTTCTTTTAGTTGATCTCTAATTGAAGCTATTAAATCATCAGCTTCATCACCTATTTTTTCAAATCAAAATAGATTTAATTCATCTAATATTTTTAATATGTATTTTTTATATTCAAAAATACTAGGATCTGGTTTAGATCTTCCTGCTTTATATTCAGAATATAATTCTTTTCTCTTATTATCTCCATGAGCATCAAATGCTATAAAACAAAATTCAATTGATAATTGTTTTATAACTGAAAGCAAAGTTTTTAAAAATCTATGAATAGTTCTAGTATCAATTCCTTTACTATTTTTATATTCTGATTTATTTAAAAATACAGAATAAAATGATTTGAAAAGAAGTAAATTACCATCTACTAATAAAATTTTATTTTTCATCTTTAACCATTATATCCCTAATTTTATAACCATATTGATTTTTAAAAGAATTAAAATATTTAATTACTTTAATTTTAATTATTTGGTTTTCTTTTAAAACAGTTTTATATTTTTCTCATACTTCTTTAAAGAGAAAAAAAGTTTCTTTTTTTGATGAATCCATTACTTCGATAATTCCTATTTCATTTTGGTTTTTATCTTTTTTTTCTGATATTTTATTAATCATTAAACAAAGAATATATTCTATACCTTCTTTAATATTCACTAATTTATCATCACTTTCAAATTTAAGAGTAGGGAAGGCATTATAAATTCCACCTAATTGCTCTATTTCATTTTTCGCTTCAAAAATATAATCAATTTCTTTTTCTATTAATGAAAGTTCTTCTTCAGCATTAAAATTAAGAACAATAGTTTTATCTGTTTTTGATTTAACACTAATATTTTCATAATAATAATTAGCAGCTTCTAAATTAGATATAAGTGTTTTCATATTTCCAAATTCTCTTAAGGAATTAGAAAGAATAAGTTTTTCGATAATTGAATCACCTATTCCATTTTTTTTTGCTCTTGCAATAAAATTAAAAAAAGAAGTAAAGTTTCCGTTTTTTGTTCTTTCATCAATTATTTTTTGAGATGCTATTTGTCCTATTCCTTTAATAAGTTGAAAGGTTAATATAATATTATTTCCTTCGTTATAAACATTAATGTTTGATTTATTTATTAATGGAGAGAAAACTTCATATTTATATTTTTTCATTTCTATTACATAATTATTTATTGTTTCAAGTCCTGGAAGAGGATTTAAAATTGAGCAATAAAAGAAAACAGGAAACTTAGCTTTTAGAAAAGCCATTTGATATGTAAGAGTTGCGTATGAAACAGCATGAGCTTTATTAAAACCATATTGAGCAAATTTTTCTATTTGATTAAAAACGCTATTAGCTATATCTTCGCTATACCCATTTGATTTTGATCCATTTACAAATTTCAATTTTAAATCAGTAATTTCTTTTAGATTTTTTTTACTTATTGCCTTTCTTAAAATATCAGCTTCTGAATAAGACATAATAGCAATCGTTTTAGCTATTTCCATTATTTGTTCTTGGTAGATAATAATTCCATTAGTTTCTTTTACTATTTGGTCATAAGCATCAGAAATATGTTCTATTTTTTGAATACCATTTTTAACATCAATATATTGCTGAATATTTTGCATAGGCCCCGGTCTAAAAAGAGATATGATATCTACAATATCAAGAAACTTATTTACTTTAACTCTTTTTAAGGTATTAATCATCCCTTGAGATTCCATTTGAAATATTCCAATTGTATCTCCATTATTTAATAAATTAAAAGTGCTTTCATCTGAATAATTAATATTATTAATGTTAAATAAAGGATTTTCTTTTTTAATTAGTTCAATTATATTTTTTATAATAGTTAATGTTTTAAGACCAAGTAAATCAATTTTTAATAATCCTCATTTTTCTAAATAATCCATTGATAGTTGGCTAACGAAATTCCCATTTTCTGAATAAACAGGAATAACATTATTTAATTTTTCTTTACTTATTATTACTCCGGCCGCATGTATTCCTGTTTGTCTAGGGAAGCTTTGTATTTTTATAGCTAAATTTAAAATACTATCAAATTCAACTTTTGATTTAATTTTAGCTCTAAATTTAGCATCACTTTTATAAGCTGTTTCTAAATCTTGATCAGTACTAATAAGTTTAGTTATTTCATTTATTTCATTAAATTTAATGTTTTGAATTTTAGCAATATCTTTTAATGCGCTTTTAGCACTTAATTTTTGGAATGTAGTTATTAAGCAAACATGATCGTTTCCATATTTTTGTCTTATATATTCAAATATTTCTTCTCTTCTATCATCTTGAATATCTATATCTATATCTGGCATAGATATTCTAGATAGGTTTAAAAACCTTTCAAATACTAATCCAAATTCTAATGGATTAATTCTTGTAATTCCTAATATAAAACAAATTATAGAGGAAGCTGCGGATCCTCTTCCTGGGCCTATTGCAATATTAGATTTATTGGCAAAATTTATAATATCGAATATGATTAAGAAATAATCTGAAAAATTTAATTTTTTAATAACTTCTAATTCAAATTTAATTCTACTAATTGCTTTTTCTTTATCTTTAAAATGTTTTTGATAATTAGGTATATTTTCATTAATTATCTTTTTAAGATATTCGAATGAAGATAAGTTTTCATTATTTATAAATGATGGGAAATTATACTTACCAAAATCATCGGGAAATTCAAAATAACATGATTTAGCAATATCATTAGTTTTTTGAATCATTTCATCATTTTCTGAATAAGGAGAAAAAACATCTATTTCTTTCTTTATTTTTTCACCATTTTTAATTTCATTTAATGCTTTTATTACTTCTTTTCCAGATTCATTTAGACATATTTGTTCTTTTATTAAAATAGATCTTTTATCATTTATTTCCTCAGAATTATAAAAAACAAAATCTTTTGGAATTTGTTTTTTATAATTTGAAAAGAATCCGTATTTAGGATGATCTATCAATAGCAAATCATTAATATTTAATTCATCTAAATTGATATTGTTATTTGTGCTGCAGGAGCTAATTTTAATAAGTTTTTGAAAACCTACATAAGATTTAGCTATAACTATAATTCTATAATTTTTATTTGAATCATTAATATCTAAATCAATTCCAAAAATGGGCTTAAGCCCTAATGATTCACATTTTTGTTTAAATTCAGCTAATGAAAAAAAATTATTATGCTCAGTTATTACAGCATATTCAAATTCATTATTTAATTGATAATTTAAATATTCATCTATTAATATAGATGATTCTAAAATTGAAAACTCAGTATTTAAATGAAGGTTAATAAATTTATTTGACTTTTTCAAGGTCCTCAACTACTAATTTTTTAGTTAATTTTAAATATTGTTCATAATCAATTTCTCTAGTTTCAAAAAGAAATTTAATAGTATTTAATTTTTCTCTTGTTTCTGAACCATATTGATCTTCAAAAAGAGAAGAATCTTGAATATCATCATATTCATTTCCTATTTGACTTTCAGTATAAAGCATTTGAGGTGCTGATTGATTACTTAATTGAGGCATTTGACTAATCATTTGTGGTTGTTGTTGAAATCTATTTTGTTGATAAGGGTTCATTAAATTTTGTTGATTTCTCATTGATTCTTGCTCAAAAGAAATTATTTGAGTTTGAGGAATTTGATTATTATATATAACTTGTGTTTGTTCTTGAGGATACTCTATAACTTGAGACGGCACCCCATTAATATTTATTATTTTTGTTTTATACATAGTTTTCTCCAATTAATTTGAATTATTTTCTTTTTTATATTCATATTATACAACAAATAAAAATTACATACCAAAAGCGGAAGGATCAAATCCTCCTGTTTTCCCGCCAACCTTACTCATTTCTTTTATTCTCTTTTTCATATTTTCAAAATCATTAAGTAATTTATTGTATTCTTTGATATCTCTTCCAGAACCCTTAATTATTCTATTTTTTCTAGAAGCGTTCTTTAAAAGTTTGGGGTTTTTTCTTTCTTCTTTAGTCATAGAATTTATTAAAATTTCATATAATTTTATTTTATCTTCGGCTCCGCCTAATTTATTTTCATCAACTTTTATAGAATTTGGAAGCATTTTAATTAATTTTGATATTTTTCCCATTTTTCTTACTTGTTTAAGGTTATTTAATAAATCATCAAGATCAAATTCACCTTTCATCATTTTTCTAAACATTTTTTTAGATTTATCTTTGTCAATAACTGATTCCGCTTTTTCAATAAGAGATAAAACATCTCCCATTCCTAAAATTCTTTCAGCCATTCTTTCAGGGTGAAATAAATCTAAATTATTTATTCTTTCTCCAGTACCTATAAAAAGAATAGGAATTTTTAATAAATAGGTTACAGAAAGAGCGGCCCCACCCCTACTATCTGAATCTAACTTTGTTAAAATAGAACCATCAAGTTGTAATTTATCATTAAATATTTGAGCAACATTAATAATATCTTGTCCACTCATTGCATCTAAAACGAAAACACTTTTGTTTGGTCTGGCTATTTTTTTAATATCAACTAATTCTGTCATTAACTCTTCATTAATTGATAACCTTCCTGCTGTATCAATAATTACCAAATCATAATGTTCGCTTCTTGCTTTGCTTATTCCTTCTTCAACAATTATTCTAGGATCTACTTCAACACCTTTTTCAAAAAGATCTACATTAATTTCTTTTGCTAATTTAGCTAATTGATTAATAGCTGCAGGTCTATAAACGTCGGCCGCTATTAATAAAACTTTTTTAATGTTATTTTTTCTTTTTAAATAAGTTGCCAGTTTTGCTACAGTAGTTGTTTTCCCACCACCTTGCAATCCTACTAACATTAAAATATAAGGTGATTTCTCAATTTTTATTTCATGAGCTTTAGTTCCCAAAATTTTAATAAGCTCTTCTTTAATTATTTTTACCATTTGTTGAGAAGGATTTAATTTATTAATAAGCTCTTGCCCAACAACTTTTTCTTTTACAGAATTTGTAAAATCTTTAACTACTGATAAATTAACGTCTGCCTCTAATAAAGACATTTTTATTTCTCTAGTTATTTCTAAAATATCAGCTTCAGTAAGAATAGTTTTCTTATTGATATTAGCCATCGTTTTTTGAATTCTTGAACCTAAAAAATCAAACATTTTTCTCCTTAAAAATAATCACCTAATAATTTAATTAAATTTAAAAATATTATACCTAATTAAATATCATTTTGATTTTGAAGAATAAATTTAAATAAATTTTACAGCAGTACCGATAATACAAGTACTTCCATTTGCTGCTGTATAAGGTCTAATTCCTACAACGGCATCCGCTTTTAATTTGGCTGCTTGATCTTCTAATTTACTTATGGCTTTTTCCATTTCTGTTTTATTAAATAAACTTATAGTTCTATTTCCAAAAATAATACCAATAATCTCGTATTGTTTTCCTGGAATCAAATCAGTTGTTGTTAAAATCATAATTCTTAAATTATACAATAAATTAAATTGCTAAACTTCTTTAATTTCAAAACTAATATCATTTTCATCAACTTTACAAATAATAAATGAAGCTTTCGAATTTCCTCTTGGATATGTAATTGAACCGGGATTTATAATAAATTTATTAGTACCTATTTTTTCAATTTTTGTTATATGAGTATGACCGTGAATAATTACATCTACATCATATAAATCAAAAAAATTTTTCATATATTCTTTATCATCTAATTGAAAATAATTTCCTAATAGATGACCATGTTGTAAGAAAAATTTAAACTTTCCAATTGAAAAAAAGTTATCAGTATTATTATCATCAAAATCATTATTACCTTTTACATGATATGTAAAATTTTCTTTTATAAAACTTAAATCTGTTTCGTAATCTCCAGCACAAATACTAATATCATGAAAATTATTATTTAATATTTTTTTAATTTCATTATTATTTCCATGAGAATCAGAAATGATTATAATTGTTTTCATAATTATTGAAGTTTAAAGCCAGATATCCTTATATTTTCTTTTATTATTGATTCTCCAGGGTTAGGATATATTGTTGGATTAGTTAAAACTAATTTCATAACAAGAACATTTTTGTTTTGTTTAGATTGCTCGAAAACGCTATTTGCAAAATCAATTGTTCAACCATTTCTTTCAATAGGAATACTTTGATAAATATACTTTTCAAAATTAACTTGAGGATTTAATATAAAGTCCCCTACAGAAATAGGTGGATTTTGATTATTGTATGATAAATTAGAATTTTGTAAAATTCCGTTTTCGATCTCAGTCTTTTCAATAGTAAAATTATTTCCAATTCTTACATTTACTCCATATTTAATTAATAAAGAATTTATATTATTGTTTGCTATTGATATTGAAAAATTTTTATTTGTTGAATAAAAATTATTTTTACCAGTATATTTATATAAAAAAGCATTATTTAATTTAACATCAAATATAAATGAAGCAAAATTTTCATCATTAGTTACATTATTAATTACTACATCATTAACAATATCAGTTCCTAATGAATTAAAAAAAGGAACAAGAACATTTAAAGTAGAAGAATTTTTTGGTTGAGGATCTTTATATTTTTCAAAAGTAAAAGATCCTTGAAATTTTTTAATTGATTGTAAATCATAAAGAGTTGTTGAAGGAGGTGTTACATCTGTTTTAAAAGAAAAATTTTGTAACATTTTATCTCAATTAATAAAATTGTCTAATTCTACAGAAGTTATATCTTTTGTTTCTTTAGGAGTTTCTGCTGCACAAGAAACAAAAATAAATGAGGGCAAAATAATTGCAAATGGAATTAATAAAAATTTTATTTTCTTTTTCATTATTACTATTTTACATTAAAATAATTAAATATGAAAACATCAAAAGAAATAAGACAAGCTTGAATAGATTACTTTGTTTCTAAAAAACATCTTTTTTTAGAATCAAAATCATTAGTTCCATATAAAGACGATTCATTGCTTTGAATAAACTCTGGAGTAGCAACTTTAAAAGACTATTTCTCAGGTAAAAAAAATCCCCCATCAAAAAGAATTGTAAATAGTCAAAAATCACTTAGAACTAATGATGTTGAAAACGTTGGTATAACTTCAAGACACCATACTTTTTTTGAAATGCTTGGGAATTTTTCTATTGGTGATTATTTTAAAAATGAAGCTATTGAATTTGCTGATGAATTCTTAACTAAAATAATTAAATTTGATAAAGAAAAACTTTTTATAACATATTATGAAAAAGATACTTTTGTTAAAGAAAAATGACTTTCTTTAGGATATAAAGAAACAAATATTATAGCAGGAAGCAAAGACTTAAACTTTTGAGATATTGGAGAAGGACCTTGTGGGCCTTGTACTGAAATTTTTTATGATAGAGGAATTAAGTATGATAAAAAAGGAAAAGAACTAATTGAAAAAGATATTGAAAACGATCGATTTATAGAAATTTGAAATATTGTATTTTCTGAATTTAATAATTTAGGTAATGGAGAATATGTTCCATTATCACAAAAAAATATAGATACTGGAGCAGGATTAGAAAGAATAGTTTCAATAATCCAAGATGGTCCTACTAACTTTGACACTGATTTATTTCTTCCGATAATATATGCAATAGAAAAACAGACACAATATTCTTATAAAAAAGAAAATTATTTTGAAAAAAATAAAGAACAAACAAAAATAAATATGTATTTTAAAGTTATAGCTGATCATTTAAGAGCATTTATTAATGCAATTCAAGATGGAGTTAAACCTTCTAATCTTTCAAGAGGTTATATTATAAGAAGACTTATAAGAAGAGCGTATTACTATGGAAGAAAGTTAGAAATAAATGAAGACGCTTTTTTATATAAATTAGTTCCTATAGTTAAAGATACTTTAATTTTTCCAATAGATGTTAAAAATGTTCAAAAAATAATTTTTGATGAAGAAATTAAATTTTCTAAAACAATTGAAAATGGAAAAAAAATTCTTGAAATCGAAATTCAAAAATCGAAAGATTTCTTTTCTCCAGATGTAGCTTTTAAACTATATGAAACATATGGATTCCCAATCGATATGACAAAAGATATTCTTATTGAATATAATTTAAAACTTAATGATGAAGAAGTAGAAAAATTAAAAGAAAAACATTCAAAGGTTTCAAAATCATTAAAAAATGAAATAGGATTTTCTAAAACAATTAACTCTTTATCTTTAATTCCTAAAAAAATAGATAATTTTATTGGATATGAAAAACTTGAATGTGATACAAAAATCGAAATGCTTTTAGACAATGAAAATAAGATAGAAAAAAATAAAGGTATTTCTTATTTTATTTTAAAAGATACACCATTTTATGCAACTAGTGGTGGTCAAAAAGCAGATTCTGGATTTATACAACAAAAAGAAAATAAAATAAAAGTCCTTGATGTTTTTAAAGATAAATATACAAACCATATTCATGTAATCGATGGAGAAATTAATTCAAAAGAAAATATATTTTGTTCAGTAGATAAAAATCTAAGAATAAAATCAATGAGAAACCACTCAGCAACTCATTTAACTTTCGCCGCTCTTAGAAATATTTATAATACAGATATTATTCAATTAGGTTCTGATAATAATCCTGATAGATTAACTTTTGATTTTCCACTTAAAGCAAGACCAACTAAAGATGAAATTAAGCAAATAGAAAAATTCGTTAAAGATTCTATTAGTTCTAAAGTTGAAAGAGAATATATTGTAACTGATATAGATCATGCAAAAGAAATAGGAGCTATATTAACTATAGAAGAAGAGGAATATTTAGACTCTTCTTCAGTAAGAGTTGTAAGATTTGGAAAAATAACAACTGACCTTTGTGGAGGAACTCACGTTAATAATACTAAAGATATAGAAGATTATAAGATTGTAAGCGTTGAAAGTAAAGGGACAAATATTTGAAGAATTAGAGCTATAACATCCTATGAAGAAGTTAATAACTATTGAGAAAAACAAAATAATATAGATGAAGACACACTGAAAAGACTAGTTATTAAATTAAAAGAACTTAATAATAAAGATGCAGATAAATTTAAAAATATAAAATATAGTAATTCATTAGAAGAAAAAAATATTGAATTAAATCAAAAAATAGATGAAATTACAAAATTAATAAAAGTAAATTTAAAACAAAAAGAAAAAACAAATATAAATGTAAATGAAATTAATTATGAAATAATAAATATTAATTCTTATTCATTAATTTTTTTATCAAATATTGAACAAGAACAACTAAAAAATTTATCAGTTAACTTAAGAGAAGCAAATCCCAACTCTATAATTTTTTTATGTTCTAAAAACAAATCAATAATAATTACTTCTAAAAAAGATAATTGTAAAGAATTTGCTGAAAAATTAAAAAAAGGTTTTTCAATTTCTGGTGGAGGAAATGAAATTTCTTGACAAGGAAAAATTATTGAAGATATTACAATTAAAAATATTAAGGAATTATTTAATAAATAATGGGAAGAATAATCTGTTTAGATCTTGGTACAAAAAAAACAGGTATAGCTATTTCTGATCCTTTAAAAATTATTTCACAAGCATTAAAAATAATTAGACATGAAGCAAATGATGATACTTTTCTTATTGATGAAATTTTAAAAATAATGGAAGAACATAAACCTATTGATTGTATTGTTATTGGATATCCAATTTCAAAACAAAATTTTGAAACAATTATGAGTAAAAAAGTATTAAAGTTTAAAGAGGTTTTAGAAAGTAAAATTAATTTACCTATTATCTTACAAAAAGAAACATATAGTTCTCAAAATGCAAATTCAATAATGACTGACCTTAATTTATCAAAAAAAAGTAAGAAAGAAAAAAAAGATGCATTAGCAGCACAAATAATTTTAAGTGACTTTCTTTTAACAAAGAACTAAAATCTAACAATTTTTGCTACTAAGTAATAAAAAAACATTCATCAATTAGAAGGAAAACCAGGAACCCTTTTTGTTAATTCCTTAAATTTAATTTTTAAATTTCTTTTTTCTTCTTTAGTCATTTTAGAACTAAATCATATATAAGAATGTAAAACAGAAAAATAAAATAACATTTGATTTTTAAGATAACCATCATATTTTTTATTTCCTCTTAATTCATCGATTTTATTTAATAAATCTCTTATTTGTTTATATGCAAAATCTACTTTTTCATATGACATTTTTTTATCTCTAGATAAAGAACTACCGTTATTAATATAATAATATAATCGCTCATTAATAACTGCAATATTTTTGGTTAAAAGAAATCAATAATTTAAAACACCTGCATCTTCAAAAAAACTATATTTATCATTAAATTTAAGATTGTTTTCTTTGACAAAAGAAGTTTTATAAAAAATACTTCATGCAAAAACTATATTCGATTTTAAATATTCTTCTTTAGTTAATATTTTTATATTAGGCTTCATTACAAACCATTTTTTATTTTTATTATTAATAACATTATATGCATAAAAAAATATTAAATCTAGAGCATCATTATTTTTAATTTTATCTATATTTTTTTGTATTAAATTTTCATCAACATAATCATCACTATCAACAAAAAAGAAATATGGAGTATCCACTAAATCAAGCAGAACATTTCTAGTTTTTGATAAACCAAAATTTTCTTGATTTTTTAAAATAATTCTTTCATCATTATATTTTGAAATTATAGTTTTAGTATCATCTGTTGATCCGTCATTAACAATTATTATTTTAAAATTTTGATATGTTTGATTCAAAATCGAATCTATACATTTTTTTATTGTTTTTTCTGCATTATAACAAGGAATTAAAATACTAACTTCGATTTTCATTTACATAATTTTAACACAAATAAAATGATTAAGTTATAATATAAAAATGAAATCATTTTCAATAATTATTCCAGCATACAATTCACAAAGTTATCTTAAGGTAGCTGTATCATCAGTAATTAATCAAAATTATCCAAAAGATAAAATCCAACTTATTATAGTAAATGATGGTTCAAGTGATAGAACATCGATAATAGCAAAAGAATATTCAGACCAATATGATTTTATTGAATTTTTTAATAAAGAAAATGGAAATTGAGGATCTGTTCTTAATTATGTAAGAGAAAATAAATTAGTAAAAAATGATTTTGTTGTTATTCTTGATTCTGATGACAAGTTTAAACCAAATGCCTTTCAAATAATTAATAATTTGAGTGAAAAAGGAGAAGAAAAAGACTTATATATTTCATCATTTAAAAGATGGGATGGAACAAAAGAAAAGAAAAGAATGATTCCTTTTTTCTTTTTATTAAAAAGAAATTTAACTAAAAAAACACAAATGCTAACTCCCTTATGTGCTCCAATTATTTATTTTTTTAAAAAAGAAGTTTTTTATAAAACAAAAAAAATAAAAGAAAAAATGGCTTATCAAGATTCTAATTTTTTCTCTCAAATTATTATGAATAGTAATGGCCTAAAATATACAACAAAAGTAACAAGTTTATACTTTTTTAATAGAGAAGGAAATTCTATGTCTCAACCATGAGATCAAAAAAGATTAGATGCTGAATTAACATCAATATTTTCTGCAGTTGAGGAAGATGCTCAAGAGATAGCTGCATTTCGTTTATGCCAAAAAACATTAAGAGAAGCAATATTAAAATATGATAAAAATTTTAAAATAAAAATTAACAGAAAGTTTAGATTTAATTTTTTTCCATTTTATATTAGATGAATTTTTTGAATCATTTATTTCTTTCAATTAAAATCTTTTTTTTCTAATTAAAAAACATTAAATACAAACATATAGTATAAAGACATTAATACTACAAATATAAAAATAAAAATAACTCAAACAATTTTATAATATCTTGTAAATAATCTTGTTTTTTTAATTAAATTATTATTTAAAAGATTTTGAATTTTTTTATACTTATCAATTCTTCACTCACCAATAGATACTACTACTAATAAAACACCTGAAATAATGGCCGGGATTAATGTAAAGAAGATTCTATTTAAAACATTAAATGTTTCTGTAGCGTTTTTAAGGAATAAAGGATCATATAACACATTTGATAATCAGTCACCAGTTCCAAGGCCACCAGGTAAAAAAGAAAACGAGTTAGCTAATTCAATAAATTTAGATATTACTAAAAAATCTCAGTAAAAAATACCATCACTTAATAAATCAGTTTTAAGATTAGCGACAATAGCAAAAATTGCCTCAACACTAATAAATGAAAAGATTAATCTATAAAAGAATATTTCAAGGAAATTTGTAAATTTATTAAAAACAGCTTTTACTCCTTCGTGTATTTTCATTGTTTCATATCTAAAATTTCCTCCTAATTTATTTGTATCTTTAATAGCTATAAGGGGTTGTCATTCTAAAAAACTTACAAATACTTTTGAAATTAAATTTTTAAATCTTGAACTTAGAGCAATTCCTAGCATGAAAAACACAGAAATAAGATTAAAAAATAATCCAAGAAAAATCATAATAACTGAAATTATAGATTGACTATTATCAGCAAATAAAAATACTGAAAATTTATTAAATCCATAAGGAATAAAAATTATTGAAGTTATAACAACAAAAAGTTGATGAATAAGACCTAAAAGTAAAACATTAGTAATTAGTGGAGCTCTTGGATAACCTTTCCGTCTAAGGAATCAATAAACAACAATTTCTCCTCCTATTGCAAAGGGAGTAATTAAAGAAATCACAATACCGATCACCGTACTAACTACTAAATGAAAATATTTTACTTTATATCCTTGATATCTCATTATCCTATAAGGTATAAAAGCTCAAATAAATAAGGTCCCGAATTTCGCTATTAATATCAAAGGGAAAAAATATGCAAAATTTTTATTTTCTAAAAATATTTTAGATATATTGCTACCAA
The DNA here is from genome assembly GCA_051655145.1 of Metamycoplasmataceae bacterium. Classification (GTDB taxonomy): domain Bacteria; phylum Bacillota_I; class Bacilli_A; order Mycoplasmatales; family Metamycoplasmataceae; genus UBA710. The sequence continues at coordinate 38,270 of JBOFZK010000068.1, read as the reverse complement.
TATTGTTTATATTACTATAAACAAAACTAAAAATTATATATAATAAAATACCGAAAAGAGCAAATAAAAACCCATACTTTAAAACCGTTTTATTATCTATTTTTTTAAAATCTAAATCTTCTTTATATTCTTTAAAAGAATCAAATATTTTTTTCTCTTTTGAAATACATTCAAAAATAAGTTCTTTATTTAAAGATTCATTTTTAATTTTAGTAGATATAAAAGAAACTAAAATTTCTTCAGCATATTTATATTTTAAAAATAAAAATGTTCCATCTAATAAATGAATAATTAAAGTTCTCGATTTTTTAAAAATTTTTATTTCTTCTATCTTTGTTATTTTAATTCCTGTAATTTCAGTCTTAGTCTTCATAATATCAAAAAAATTTTTCAATACTTTTTGTTTAATATTTTCTTCTTCAATATGTATTCTTTCATAAAAAAATTCTTCATATAAAGAATTAAAAACATCTTTTATTGTTTTGCCTTGTTTTTTAATAAAAGATGAAATATGGCAAAATAACAAAAAATTTTTAATTGAATTAGATACAAAGTTTTTATTGCTATTTTGATAAAAATAGTTATCTCCATTTGTTGCAAATAATATTTCTTTTTTGCAATTTCTAATTTCTTCAAAAATATCATTAGATTCAATAATTTCTATTTTCAATTTTTTAGCTATATTATTTAATAATTTACTAGAATTTTTAGATTTTATTATAACTTGATTTTTGTGTAATAAATCATTTTGATTTAAATAATACAAATACATAATAGATAGATCATTATAATCAAAAAAAGTAAACTTATTATTTTCTTTAACTTGTATTTCAAAATGTTCTCCTGAAACTTCTTGCTGATAAATAATTTCATGTTTTTTTATTAAAGATCCAAATCTCGCTTTAACGGTAGATAAGTTTTTAAGTTTTAAATTTTTATAATCTTTAAATTTACAATTGCCATTATTATTTAATGCTTCTTTTAGAACTTCTTTTTTATTTTCATCATTAAAAATAATTAATGTTGAGTTTATATTCTCAAAAGAAAAATAATTATTATTTTCTAATAATAAATTATTAATTTCAACTTCTTTATTTCTTAAAATTTGTTTAACATCATCATTAATTTTTTCTTCAGTTTTAAAATTAATATTTTTTTCAATTTCTTTATTTAAAATTTTAGTATTTTTATTATTTAAAATTAATCCTTTTTCATCATAAATTTTTATTATCATTTCTTTTTCATTTACAGAAAAAAATATTACATTTTCATAAGATTCATCAATATATGAAAAAACATTTTCTATTCTAGGATTTATGTCAATACCTAAAATAAAAATATTCTCTAAATGACAATTTAAATAATTAAAAAAATCAAAAGCAAACACCTTAGATTTATAATTTTCTGGAACAATTAAAATTTTTTTATTTTCAGCTTTATTAATTAATAAATATTTATAAAAGGCATTAGAAAGCTTAATTATATTATTTTTATTAATACAGCTTGATTCATCTCTCATTTTAGAAACTAATCTTCCATTAATAAAATTTAAAAAATCTAAATTATTATCTTCTATTTGAATTAAACTATCGCTAGAATATTCACTTTTATGTTCAAGCTCCATATATATAAATTAAACCACAATTTTAATAAATCTAATTATCAATTACAAAACTTAATATTTTATCTTTAATAACAATTGCTTTTAATATCTTTTTATCCTTAATATATTTATTAACATTATTATTTTTTTTGGCATTTTCAATAATTTCTTCTTCGCTTCAATCATCATTAATCTCAATTGTTCCTCTAACTTTTCCATTAATTTGAATAGCAAGAACTTTCTTAGTTGTAATTATTTTTGAATCTGAATATGTTGGTCATATTTGTTTAAATATTTCTTTTCCTTCTAATTGGAATAAAAGCTCTTCTGCTAAATGAGGAGCAAATGTTGAAAATATAACTAAAAATGATTCTAAATATTTTTTATTAGGAAGAGAATTCAATTTATATAAATAATTTATATAAACCATCATCTTAGAAATAGTGACATTAAATTTCAATTCTTCAATACACTCTGTAGCGCTTTTTACTAATTTATTGTATTCACTTTCTAATTCTAAATTTTCTTTATTATCAAATAATAATTCTTTGTCGATATATTTTTTAACAAGTCTATAAACTCTTTCTAATCATTTTCTTGTTCCATCAACACTACTTTCATTTCATGGTTTAGTTTCTGTAAGTGGACCCATAAACATTTCATAAACTCTTAAAGTATCTGCTCCAAAATTTTCTACTATTTCATTAGGATTTATTACATTACCCTTTGATTTAGACATTTTTTGATTATCTTCACCCAAAATCATTCCTTGGTTAACTAATTTTAAAAATGGTTCTTCTGTAGGAACAACTTTAATATCATATAAAAACTTATGTCAAAATCTTGCATATAGAAGATGAAGAACGGCATGTTCTTGTCCTCCTATATAAATATCAACAGGCAATCATTTTTTAAATTCTTCATATGCTTTTTTAGAATCAAGATCTAAATAAGTATCATCTTCATTTTTTAAAATATATCCTAAGTAATATCAACTAGAACCAGCTCATTGAGGCATTGTATTAGTTTCTCTTCTATATTTTTTTCCTTCATGTTCAAAATATAATCAATCTTTAGCATTTGCTAATGGTGATTCTCCATTACCTGAAGGAGTTATCATTTCTAAATCAGGTAATTCAACTAAATTTTCAATTAATAAAATATTATTGTCTTCATCAAAAGCAATTGGGAATGGTTCTCCTCAATATCTTTGTCTTGCAAAAATTCAATCTCTTAATTGATATGTTGTTTTATTATTTTCAACTTTTTTACCAATTCAATTTCTTTGTAATGATTTTAAAGAATTAGGTCAATCTAAAGTATTAAGTCCATCAAGCAATTTATCAGCGTAATTAGTTATTTTTAAAACTCATTGCTTCATTGATTTTTTAACTACAGGAAATGATCCTCTTTCTGAAACATTATTTCCATTTTCATCAACTAAAACTTCTTCATTAGCTAAAACAGTTCCAAGACCTTCACATCAATTAACATCAATCTCTCTTATTTCGGCAAGATTATGCTTATACATTTGAGCAAATATTCATTGTGTTCATTTATAATACTTTGGATCAGTTGTATTTATTTCTTTATCATAATCATATGAAAAACCTAAACTTTGTAATTGTTGTCTAAAAATTTCAATGTTTTTATTTGTAAAACTTTGAGGTTTATTTCCAGTTTGCAGAGCATATTGTTCAGCTGGAAGACCAAAAGCGTCTCATCCAATTGGGTGAAGAACATTAAAATTATTTAATCTTTTATATCTTGCAATTATATCTGTAGCTGTATATCCTTCAGGGTGTCCTACATGTAATCCAGAACCTGAAGGATAAGGAAACATATCTAAAACATAAAAATTTTCTTTTGAATTATCAGAACCAGTTTTAAAAACTTTGTTTTTAAATCAGTATTTTTGTCATTTTTTTTCTATTTCTTTATGGTTATACATTTCAAATTCGTTGTTTTTCTTTTTAATTAATTTTTTTAAATTATACATTTAAATTTAAATAAATTAATTTTTGAAATCCTCAAAAAAACAATTTTAAAATAAAAAAATATAAGCATAGGAAAATTATAAATATTAAAATATTTGCAATTTTGTTAAAATTAATATAATAAAGTATGAAAAAACAACAAGTAAAAAAAATGATAATTCCAGCCGCTGGATGAGGAACAAGATTTTTACCAATGACAAAAGTTATTCCTAAAGAATTATTGCCAATTTTAAATCGTCCCTCTATTGATTATTTGGTTGATGAAGGTTTAGATTCAGGGATAGAAGAGATAATTTTAGTTATTTCAACAAGAAAACAAGAAATAATGAGATATTTTGAACCAAATATAGAACTTGAAAAAGAATTAGAATTTAAAGAAAAGAAAACATTGTTAACAGACCTTATTAAAACTAATAGACATCCAATTATTAGAGTAGTTTATCAATATGAACAATTAGGATTGGGTCATGCGATATTAACAGGAGCAAGATTTTTTAAAGATGAACCATTTGCTGTTGTTTTAGGTGATGATTTAGTTAAATCGGAACAACCAGCTATTCAACAATTAATGGAATTTTATAATATTTCTAATTCTTCAGTTATTGGTGTTCAAGAAGTAGAAGATAATAAAACCCATCTTTATGGAATGATTATTCCGAAAATAGAATCTGAAGTTAAAAACAAATTTTTTGAAATATCAGGAGCTATAGAAAAACCAGCTCAAAATAAATCACCATCAAATAAAGCTATTCTAGGTAGATATATTTTTAATTATTCAATTGTAAAATATCTTGAAGAAGCTGTAGAAAATTTTGATAAAAATGATAAAAAAGAAATTGATTTAGTTTCTGTATTTGATAAATACCTTAAAGAAGAAAAAATTTATGCATATAATTTTTCTGGAAATCGTTTTGATTTAGGATCAATGGAAGGGTTTATAAAAGCTAATATTACATATGCTCTTGATAACCCTGAAACAAAAAATGAAATAGAAAAATATTTAAAAGAGGAGATATTTAAAAAGTATAAATAATGAATTGAATTTGAACAACATTGGTGTTTGGTATTTTAGGATATTTAATCGGTTCTATTAATTTTGCTTTATTAATTACTAGTCATTCAAAAAATAAACAAAATATAAGAGAATTAGGTTCAGGTAATCCTGGAGCAACAAATGCAATGAGAACATATGGAGTTAAATTTGGAGCTTTCATTTTCTTTTTAGATGTATCAAAAGCTTTTTGATTTGCTTTTATGTTAGGCGCATTTCAAAAATATATTCCTTTTTTTCAAACTCCAGCAAATGGAATTCCTCAGATATTACCTCAAGTAGCAACAATTTTTGTAATTATAGGGCATATATGACCAGTTTATTATAAATTTAAAGGTGGTAAAGGAGCTGCAACTCTATTAGGACTTATTTGTTCTATTTCTATTTTTATTACAATGATAGGAACTTGTATCTTTTTAATTATTGTAATTTCAAGTAAATATGTTTCTTTAGGTTCAATAGTTGCCCCAACTTTAATTTCGCCATTAGCATTCATGTGTCCATTATGAAATTTTATGGACTCTATGATTCAAATGCCTAATTATTCATGATTATCATTTTTATCTATTTTAATATCATCAATTTTAGTAATTATTGCTCATAGAAAAAATATCGTTAAAATAATTCAAAAGAAAGAAAATAAATTAAGTTTTAAAAAATAAATTATTTTTTAATAACATTTAATCAATAAAGAGTTCTATTAACAACTTCTTCTCTATATTCTTCTATTCTTTTTGTATTAGGAACTTTATGTGTTCAAAAATAAGTATAAAAATGAGTACAAAAAACTATCTTAAATAATTTTTCTTTATCAAAATCATTAAAAAACATTTCTTCTTCTATTTCGTTTTTATTGATTTCTAAATCTTTTATAATATTTCCAATATCTCAATAATTATGATTTAATGTAGCTCATTCAAAATCTATTAAATAAAATTTATTATCGGAAACTACAATATTATTTTGAGAAACATCGTTATGAGTTAAAACTAAATGATCTTCATCTATTTCTTCTTCAATTATTTGCTCATAATATTTAAAAGATTCTTTTAATCTTGAATCTACTTTATGATCTTCTACAAAATATTCTAATTTTTTAATATTTAAATGTTTAATATCAATTTTTTGCATATTAGAAATTTGAGAAAAAAGATCTTTTCAAAAATCATAACAAACATTTCCTTTTTTAAGTGTTTCTCCTTCTATTCATTTTTTAATATAATCTCCATTTTCATCTCAAAAAAAGATTATATTTTTATACAAAGAAAATTCTATTGTTTTTTCTAATTGTCTATTTATAAATTTATTGTAAATAGCTTTCCTTATTTTAAAAATTTCTCCTGTTTCTAAAATAAGTTTAAAAATATTGTTTGTAAATCCTGCCTCTATTTTTGTAATTGAAATAATTTTTTTGTTTTTTAAATTAGGTAATTTCTCATAAAAAAAATTTTTTATTTCTTCTTTATTATCTTTTTGGTGATTCATAATTTTAATTTTACAACAATAAATAAAATGATTAATTTTTTATTTTTACATTATCAAAAACTATATTTTTTTAAATCTATTATAATTATATTAATAAATTTTCATGGGAAGTAAATATGCAAAAAGAAGACATTATAAAAGAATTAAAGTGAAGAGGATTAATTAGTAATATTACAGATGAAAAAAAACTTTTAAATATAATTAAAAAAAATAATGATTTTGCTATTTATGTTGGATTCGATCCATCTTTTAAATCACTACATTTAGGTAATTATGTAATGATAAGAATATTAAAGATGTTTAAAAAATATGGTTTTAGAACTATAGCTCTTGTTGGTGGCGGAACAGGAATGATTGGTGATCCTTCTGGGAAAAATAGCGAAAGAAATTTATTAAATAAAGAACAAGTTCTTTTTAATTCAGAAGCTATTGCTAAACAAATAAAAAAATATTCTGATTCAGACGAAATTTTTAACAATATTGATATCTGATCAAAAATGAGTGTTGTGGAATTTTTAAGAGATGTATCAAAGAGTTTTCAAGTTAATAGAATGCTTGAAAAAGAAATTGTTAAAAATAGATTATCAGATGGAATTAGTTATACAGAATTTTCTTATTCTATCTTACAATCTTATGATTGAAAAGTTTTATATGAAACAAAAAATGTTTTTGTTCAAATTGGTGGAAGCGATCAATGAGGAAACATTACTGCTGGAACTGATTTTATAAGAAAAGTATATGGAGATAAAAATAATGCTGTTGGTTTAACAATTAATCTTTTATTAAAAAAAGATGGTAAGAAATTCGGGAAATCAGAATCAGGAGCTCTTTATTTAGATAGAGAAATTACAAATCCATTTGAAATCTATCAATATATTATCAAACAAGATGATAGCGATTTAGAAAAATTATTTAAATTTTTAACATCATATAATGAAAAAGAAATAAAAGAAATTTTATTAGAGCATGTAAAAGATCCAAAGAAAAGATTTGCTCATAAAAAAATAGCTGAAAATATAATTACAGAAATTCATTCAAAACAAGATTTTTTAAAGTGTGAAGAAACAGCTGTGTTTTTATTTAAAGAAGATTATAAAAACATAGAAGAAAAAACACTATTAAGTTTATTTCACAAGGAAAACCATTTTAAATTAGAAGATGCAAACAAACCAATTATAGAAATATTAAATGAATTAAAAATTTTTAGTTCAAAAAGAGAAATAAGAGAATTTTTCGGAACTAATTCAATTACTATAAATGGAGAAAAAACTTCTGATTACAATTTTATATATAAAAAAGAAGATTTAATTAACTCTAAATATTTAATATTAAAAAAAGGAAAAAAGACTTTTATTTTAATTGAGCTTTTCTAACAAAATAATCATTTATAAATGGAGTTGCGAAAAAGAATAATATAAAAAATAAATAAAAGATAATAGCTCCTAAATTACTAATTCCAATTCCATTAGTAAAATACAATCCTCAAGAAATTTTTCCTAAAGGATTAACAATAGCCTCTTTTACAGATAAAATAACATTTACAGAAATAACAACAGATATTGCAAAAAGGGTAAAGATAACAAAGATAGAATAAATTATTTTTTTACTTTTATTTTCTTGATTAGGTAAATAATCATTTTTTCAATAAAAGAATATAAGAATTATATAAACCAAGAAAAACAAAATAACTGGATAATTACTAAAACCATCGACAATTTGATCATTGTTTAAAATAGAAGCGGGAAGATATATAAGTAATGACCAAAATCCTATAACAACTGAATAGAAAATAATTACAGTTTTATTTTCTCCAAATTTATTAATTCATCAATTAGTTTTATAAATTACTTTTTTTCTTACAATATTTTGAAATTCTTTTAAACAAACAGCATTAACCGCCATTGTTGTTCCAAAAACAGAGATAAAAATAATTAATGATAAAAATATATTAAGAATTCTTCCGGCTTGCCCGCCAAAAATATCTTGAATTACATTTGCAATAAAAGATGGAATACCATCTACAGAGTGAAGAATTGAAGAAACAGCCACTAAAACGTAAATAATAATAACCCCAATCATTCCTATAAAAATAACTTTTGAAACTGTTTTTTCTCCGCCTTTAAATCTATCTCCTAAAACACCTACTCCAACAAAATTGTCAAAAGCAAATAATACAGCAGGAAGAGAAATTAAAATTCCTTGAAATGATTCTCCAGGCGAAATTGAATTTTCAAATCCATTTCCTCCTAAATTTCCATTAGGTGCTTCTAAGTGGTGACTATTAAATAGAATCATCCCACTCATAATTACAATGATTAAAGGAATAAATTTTATTATTGTTGTTACTTGAGAAGCTATCCCGACAAATTTTGTTGATAAATAATTTACTATAAAAATAACAATTCCGAAGGCTAAAGAAATAATAACAATCCCATAAACCGGGAATTCTTTATGATCCAATCCTTGAGCATTATAGATAAATTCAACTACGGTTTCCCCCGTTAAAAATATTAGAATTACAAAAAGTAAAGAATTATAAAATAAAGAATAATTAAGCGAAACTAGCTTAGAAAATCATTTTTCTTTAGGTTTAGTATAATAATTTGCTCAACCAGCAAGCCCTGTATCATCATTATCTAATTTTACTTTTGATAGTTTTCCAAAATGGATAGCTACTAATAAAGCAATAAAACCACCTAATATTCATGATAAAAGTCAAGAAACACCATCATTTTGATTAAAACCTTGAATAGAAGCATTTTTAAAGAAAATCCCTATACCAACAACAGAACCAATACAAATAGTAAGGGCCGAAAAAAAACCTAATTTCCTGACATTTTTAATTTCCATATTAATTTATTATATAATAAATCCATTAATTATAAATTCATAATAAATAAGTTATAATGTAATTAGTTTCGAGTAAAAATGAATGATATAAAACCAATTTACAATTCAGGAACAATATCTTTTGTTCAAAATCCAGATACAGTTCTTGCTAAAAAAATAGCATCGAATTATATAAAAGATTCAGAAGGATTAATTCCTAATGGTATTTATAAAGTTTTTAAACTTGAGCAAAATAAACAAATTTTTTGTTTTATTCTTTATTTTCTTCTATTTGCAAGTCAAATTATATTTATTTCTCTTCTTGCTACAGTTTTAAGTAACTATAGTTGATTATTTTATATTTTAGCAGGAGTTGGATCAATTATTTTTGGATTACTTTTTATATTTAATATGATTGATTATCTTTCACTTAAAAAATCCATTACCGCTTATCGAGATAGTATTAGAATAGGATCGAAAATAACGCCGCCATTTATTTCTAATTTATATTTAAAATTAAATCTAAAACAAGTTGCAAGTAATTGAATAACGATTGCAGCCTTATTTTATGGTTCTATTTCTTTAATAATTTTTTGATGATTAAAAGACGTTAATTGATGAATTTTTGAATTTGATGTTTGAATTAGAAATTTAGGCCCTAACCCAGAGCTAATTGCTTATGTTGTTTTAGCAATTCTTGGAGGAATTTTATCCTTTTATATTTTTATAACTATTTTTAGAAAAAAGAGAATAATTGATATTCAAGCATTTTTTGGAAATGAAGTAATTTCACAACTAGAAATAAATAAAATGGTTTATGAAAGAAACAAAGCTTATAGAAGAATTTTCGTTATTTCAATTTTAGTAATATTAGTTTTACCTATTATTGTAAAATTAGTATTAAAATATACAAAAAAAGGAGCTATTTAAATATGGATTTAGGTTTAGCAATAGGAATGATTTGTCTAGGAGTTTTTCTAGGAATTTTAATAGGAGCAGGAATTGGGTTTTTTGTAACTAAAAGAATGTTCGAAAAACAATTAAGAGAAAATCCACCTATAAATGAAAAAATGATTAAGGCAATGTTCTTACAAATGGGAAGAAAACCATCTGAAGCTCAAATAAAACAAGTTATGAGATCAATGAAAAATGCAAAAAATGATAAATAACATTTAAATGTGTTAAAATAAAATAAATTATGAAAAAAAATACACACCCTGAAAACAAAATTATTGAAATAACATGTTCAACATGTAATACAAATCATGAACTTTTAACAACAAATCCTAATGTAATTGTTGATGTTTGTTCTGGTTGTCATGCCTTTTATACAGGTGATAAAACTAAAGCAAAATCAAAAGGTAGAGTAGAAAGATTTAATAAAAGAGTTTCTGCTTCTGTTAAAAAATAAATTTAATAAATTTTCATTTTAATATTAAACTTATTAATTTCATTTTTATTTTCATCTAAAAGTTTATAAATGAAATAAAGTTTTTCATTTTCAACAAAATCAAGTCTTTGAAGTCTTGTAAATAATTTTATTTCTCCATATTCTGTTTGATAATTATTTAAAATATTTTCTTTAGATTTTAAATATAAAGTACTAGGACCACAAATAATAATTAAGGTATCATTTTTTATTTCAAAACGATTAATAATATTGGTTTCTTTTTCTGTAAATTCAATTACATAAACATCATCTTCTCATTCATGTTTTAAAAGAGGAGCAACCATTTTTATTTTTTCTTCTTTACCGTTTTTTAAAAAACATGATTCAAATTCTATTGTCATATTAAATATTTTTTAATCTTTCTTTAATTCTTTCTTCCCCATATAAATAAATACATTTAGCAAGCTCGGGACCTTCTGTTTTATCTGTTAAAAAAAGACGAATAGGCATAAATAAATTTTTACCTTTTAATTTATTTTTTTCACCAACTAAATTAATTGTTTCTTGAATATTTTCAATTGTAAAGAATTTGTCTTTAAATATTTCTTTAAAGCTAACAACTGCTACATTATCTTTATATTCATCATTAACTTTATTTATTTCTTTATTATATTCTTCTAAGTAAGTTTGCATTTCACTAAATGTTGTTGAAAATTGTTTAAATGTCGAAATAAAAACATCTTTTCATTCTTCGCTTTTATTAGCTGGAAAAGAAAGTTTTTTTTCAATAAAATTATTATCTAAATTTTTCATATATGTTTTTGAAAATCAATTCATTTTTCCAATATCAAATTTAGAAGGAGATTTTGATAATCTTGCAACATCAAAATATTTAATTAACTCTTCTTTAGATAAAATTTCTTGATTATTGCCAGGCGTTCATCCTAATAATGATAAAAAGTTAAAAATAGCTTCAGGAATATATCCTGTCAATCGATAATCTTCTATAAATTGTTTAAGAGATAAATCTCTTTTTGATAACTTTTTACCTTCCATATTGGTAATTATTGTAAGGTGACCAAAAAAAGGCTTTTCTTTTTTTAATATTTCATATATAGCAAGCTGCTTGGGAGTATTAGCTATATGCTCTTCTCCTCTTAAAACATGAGATATTTCCATATCAACATCATCAATTACAACAGCAAAATTATAAGTTGGAAAACCATCAGATTTTTTAATAACAAAATCACCAATATCATTTGAATTAAAAGATATTTCTCCTCTTACTAAATCATTTCATTTGTATTCTTTATTTAAAGGAATGGATACTCTAACAGAGAATTCATTATTTTCTTCTCTTCGTTTTTTTTCTTCATCAGAAATTTTTAATCAATTTTTATCATATTTAAAAGAAGGGATACCCTTATCTTCTTGCTCTTTTTTTTGTTTTTCTAATTCTTCCTTATTTTCATATGCTTTATAGGCAAAACCATCAATTATCATTTGATCTATGATTTGATTATATCTATCAATTTTTTCACTTTGTCTATATTTACCATATTTAGGATTAGGTTTACTAGGCTCTTCATCAGGAATAATTCCAAGTCAAGCTAAATTTTCAAGCTGAGATTCTTCTCCTCTTTCGACATTTCTTGAAAAATCAGTATCCTCAATTCTTACTACAAAATCTCCATTGTAGTGCTTGGCAAGAAGATAACTAAATAATGCAGTACGAGCCCCACCTATATGTAAATAACCAGTAGGCGAAGGAGCATATCTAGTTCTTATTTTTTTATTAATCATTTTCTAATAACCTTTAATTTCTTTATTACTTACAAGTTCAACAGAAGATGAAGTACCTAGTCTTGAGACACCCATTTCAATATATTTCATTGCGTCATTAATGTTTTTAATTCCACCAGCAGCTTTTATTTTTAAATTTTTACCTTTTATTATTTTATTAAAAATTTCAATATCAGAAAAACTTGCCCCTCTATAAGAGAAACCTGTTGAAGTTTTAATAAAATCAGCCCCAGAACCTAAAACTATTTCAGTTATTTTCTCTATTTCATAGTCTTTTAATAGTGCAGTTTCAACAATAACCTTTAAAACTTTACTTCCTATTGCTTGTTTTATTTTTTTAATTTCATTTAAAACATAATCGTATTGACCATCTTTAAGTCTTCCTATATTTATAACCATATCGATTTCATCAGCGCCATGTTTAACTGCCAGTTCAGCCTCCTGAACCTTATTTTGCATTATATTTGCTCCTAATGGGAAACCAACAACAGATGTTATTTTAAGATCGTTACTTTTTATTTTTTCTTTTGCATACTTTACTCAAGAAGAATTTATACAAACTGAATAAAAATTATATTTTTCTGCTTCTAATATTAATTTATCTATATCTTTTTCTGTAGCTTCTGGCTTTAATAATGTATGATCAATAAATTTTGATATGTCCATTTTTCTCCTAAATAATATTTTAATTTTAAATATCTATAATATTATAATTTAAATAATTAGTATTATAATATTTGTATTATAAAAAAATTTATAATATTTTTGTTATAAAATACTATGAAAAGAAAAATAAAATTAGTTTATAATTTTTAAGAATAAATTTAATAAAAATAAATTTTTGTTTATTGGAATTAAATAAAACAGGAGAATAAAATGAAAAAAACAATTGAACAAGTAAATTTTAAAAACAAAAGAGTAATCATAAGAGTTGATTTTAATGTTCCGTTAGAAGGGGGAAAAATAACCTCAAATTCTAGAATAGCAGCAGCAATCCCTACATTAAATTATATTTTAAACCAAGAGCCTTCAAAGGTAATTTTATTATCACACCTTGGAAGAGTTAAATCTAAAGAGGATTTTTTAAAAAAATCTTTAAGACCAATAGCAAAAGAATTATCACAATTATTAAAAAGAAAAGTTATTTTTTCAAGTACATCAACAGGCCCTGAAGTAGAACAAAAAATTAAAGAACTTGAACCAGGAGCAGTTTTAGTTCTTGAAAATACAAGATTTGAGGATGTTTTAAATAATAATGCAGAATCTAAAAATGATCCAGCACTAGGTAAATACTGAGCAGGTCTTGCAGATGTTTTTGTAAACGATGCTTTCGGTACTTCACATAGAGCACATGCTTCTAATGTTGGAATAGCTAATAATATTAAAGAATCTGCAATAGGTTTCTTAATATTAGATGAATTAAAAAATCTTTCAAAAGCTGTTTATCATAGTCAAAAACCAATGGTAGCTATTATTGGTGGAGCTAAAGTTTCAGATAAAATTAAAGTTATTGCTAACTTAATCGAAAAAGTTGATTATTTAATAATCGGTGGAGGAATGGCATATACATTTTTAAAAGCTCAAGGATTTGGTGTTGGGACTTCATTAGTTGAAGAACAACAAATTCCATTAGCTACTCAATATTTAAAACAATATTCTCATAAAATTATTTTACCAATTGATTCAGCTCTATCAAGTTCATTCTCAAATTCAAGACCAAAATTTAATACAGAAAACTCATTAGAAATTCCTGATGGATTTATGGGATTAGATATTGGTCCTAAAACAATAGATTTATTTGAAAAAATATTATTAAAAGCAAAAACTATTATTTGAAATGGTCCTATGGGAGTTGCTGAATTTTCTAATTATAAAACAGGAACTGAAGCATTAGCAAATCAAATTGCTGAATTAAAAGACTGTTTTTCAATTATAGGTGGTGGTGATTCAGCCGCTGCTGTTTATAACTTAGGTCTTGAAAAATTCTTTTCACATATTTCAACTGGTGGAGGAGCTTCATTACAATTTTTAGAAGGAGCACCTTTACCTGGAATTGATGCAATTCAAGAATCAACATTTGTTGTTCCTCAAATTAAAGAAAAACCAATGCACCCTTTAAGATTAGAAAAAAATGTAATGTTATCTAATGAAGAACAAAAAAATAAAGATATCTTTATTAAAGTTGAAGATCATCCAAATAAAAAATTACCTGTAGATGAAACAACTGTTGTTGAAACAGAATTATTAAATAAAAATAAATCAGAAGAAATATTAATGGTAGAGAAAAAAATTTCTCAAGTAAATCAACCTGTAACAATGAATAAAGTAGTTACTCCTACTCCTGTTAAACCAATGAATACTCCAATACCTCCTGTTAAACCAGTTGCTAGCACAAATACAATGAATTTAAATACTAAAAAAGAATCATTCTTTAAACGTTTATTCACAAGAACAACAACTATTAATAAACCAGCTGTTACTAATACAGAAGCAAACAAAGTAGTTACTCCTCCTGTTAAACCAGTAGTTAATACAGATACTAAGAAAATAGTAACTCCTCCTGCAAAACCAGGTGTTAATACTAATACAGCAACAAACAAAGTAGTTACTCCTCCTGTTAAACCAGTAGTTAATACAGATACTAAGAAAATAGTAACTCCTCCTGCAAAACCAGGTGTTAATACTAATACAGCAACAAACAAAGTAGTTACTCCTCCTGCAAAACCAATGAATAATCCAATACCTCCTGTTAAACCAGCTGTTAATACTAATACAGCAACAAACAAAGTAGTTACTCCTCCTGCAAAACCAATGAATAATCCAATACCTCCTGTTAAACCAGCTGTTAATACAGATACTAAAAAAGTTACTCCTCCTGTTAAACCAGAAAATAAAACAGAAACTAATAAACCAGTAAACCCTCCTGTTAAAAAAGATAAATAATATAAGGTAAATTGATTTATTAAATTTGAAAAATGTTAAACGAAAAAGCAAAAAAGATTTGGATTGAATATAATAAAGGAATAGTTAATTATTCTTATGATTTTACTTTAGAAAAAATGTCTTTTGACTTATTTGAAGATACATCATCTAATTTTTGTTGAACAATATTTAATGTAGAAAAACATGATTGAATTCCTGTTAATTGTTCTACTATGAAAAAAATGCCTGATTATGTTAATCAAAGCGTTCCTTTTTTTATTGACGGTGATCAATATAGATTTAAAAAAACTCCTAAAGGTTATGATGTTTTAAAAAACTCTATTTCTTATGATACAAATACTAATGTTTTTGATATAGAAAGATCAGTTAAAAAAGAATTAGGTTATTCAATTAAAACAGATGAATTCGAATTAGAATGAGAAGAAAATAGAAGTAAATATGGTTCTCATGAACAAGTTATTTCCTTGATAAAAACAACAATTAATCCAGATGATGAAAGAAATAATCGTTTTATATCTCCATCTGAAATATTAGATTTAATGAATAAAGCTCATATAGAAGAAGAAAAAAGAGCTAAAGAAAGAGCATTAAAAGAAATTCAAGAAAAAGAAGATCAAGAAAGAGCAATAAAAGAACTAAAAGAAGTTCAAGAAAAAGAATTAAAACAAATTCAAGAATTAAAAGATGCTCAAGAAAGAGTAATAAAAGAAATTCAAGAAAAAGAATTAAAACAAATTCAAGAATTAAAAGAAGCTCAAGAAAGAGTAATAAAAGAAATTCGAGAAAAAGAAACTCAAAAAAAATTAATAAAAGAAACATTAAATATAAGTTTGGATGAAAAACCTGTTTCAATATTGCCGAATAAAAATAATATCCCAATGCAAATGCAAAATAATAATTTATCTTCAAATAACAACAACATAAATTACAATAAAAATATTAAAGAAGGTAATCCTAAAGAATTAACCGAAGAATTCCTTAAACAAACTCATATTATCGAGGATAAAATAGAAACTATTCTTGAATTTATTAATAAAAAAAGTGAAGAACAAAGAAATATTAATAAAGAAATAGTAGAACAATTAAAAGAAAAAGAAAAAAATATTACAGAAGAAATATCTAAAGCTTTAGAAAAAAAACAAAAAAACTTTATTTATTATAAATATTGAGAATTAGTTTATGGACCAAATGAAATAGCTGCTAAAGATTTTGCTGGCGAAATTATTATAAAAGATGAATTTAGAACAAATTCAAAATATTCATGAGATATTGATTTTTTTGATCCAAATAGAATTAGTCAAGAAAAATATATAGCTTCTTCTTTAGCTATTAAAGCAAGAAACAAACAAATTACTTTTACATATAAAAATTCAACATATAACGTTATAAAATTAAATGATAAATATAAAATAATAGATCCTGAAGAAGTTAAAAATTTCCTTAGACATCCAGCTTTATTAATTAAAAAAATTGATAATTATTTTCAAAATAAACAATTGGTAACAGTTCCTTATTCATCAATTTCTTCAATCTTTATTTCTTTTAAAGATTTACCAGAAGAATTCCTTGAAAGAATGAGAGCACTTTTATATAATTTATTTAATGAATTAGATGTATTTTTAGATATTTTTATATATAAAGATATTGAAAATAAAAAAACAAATCAATCATTTATAAGAATCTTTTTAAGAGGATCAAATGATAAACATTATTCAACTATTTTTGATGTAAATTTAATTGCAAGATTAGCAGTAAATCTATCAATATCTAAAATAATACAAAATACAAAAGTGATGAAAAATATAGTTTTTGATATTTTTCTTCAAAATCATTTTTTAACATTTCCTTATGTTTCTTGATTTACAAATTTTAAAATTGTAAATGATCCTAAATATCAACAATTCCAAATAAATAATAATTTTATTATTGATGATTTTTATAAAGCATTATTTACTAAAAATATAGGAATTAATGCAAATTATATCTTTAAAAAAGTGAATGCTTTAAAAGGTAATTTCTATGTTTGTACCGAAAGAGCAGAAAAAACAATTCAATATGCTTCTGAATTATCTTTTTCTTCAAAAAAAGGTTAAAATAATATAATAAATATATTAATTAATTAAGGATAAAAATGAGAAAAATAGTAATTATAGGCAATTGAAAAATGAATAAAAACCAGCAAGAAACAAAAGAATTTTTTGCTGAAATAAAGAAAATAAATTTTTCTTTAAAAGAAAATTTAATAGCAGGAATAGCCGTTCCATTTATAAATATTCAGGAAGCTATTAAAGAAGCACCTGAATATTTAAAAATAGTTTCACAAGATATATCAAATAAAGAGACTGGAGCATATACAGGAGACATTAGTGCTAATATGCTTGATTCTTTTAAAATTAAATATTCTATTATTGGTCATTCAGAAAGAAGACAATATCAACATGAAACTGATGCAATAGTTAATGAAAAAGCACAAATGGCTCTTAAGCATGGAATAACACCAATAATTTGTGTTGGTGAAACTGAAGATGAATACGAAAAGAAACTATCAAAAGAAATTATTAAAAAACAACTTGAAAAAGGTTTAAAGGGAATAGATTTATCTAAAATTATTATTGCTTATGAACCAATTTGAGCAATCGGTACTGGTAAAACAGCTACAATCGAATACGCACAAGAAATGTGTGGTTTTATAAGATCATTAACATCAGAACAAACAATCATTCAATATGGTGGATCAGTAAGTCCTGAGACAATTAATAATTTAATTTCTCAAAATGATATTGATGGTGCTTTAGTAGGGGGAGCTTCTCTTTTACCAAATTCATTTGCTTCTCTAATTAAAAAATAATATTAAATAATAAAAGGATAAAAAATGAATAATATAAAAATAACAAAAATAGCTGTTCTAACTTCTGGTGGAGACTCGCAAGGAATGAATAATGCTGTAAGAGCAATAGTTAAATCAGCTAGAATGTTTGGAATTGAAACATTTTTAGTAAATTATGGATACAAAGGTTTAGTTGAAAATAATATTTTTAATGCAAAAGATATTTATATTGATGACTATATTGCAAAAGGCGGAACATTTATTTATTCTGCAAGATATCCTGAATTTAAAGAAGAAGAAACAAGAAAAATAGCAAAACAAAATTTAGATAAATTAGGTATTGAAGCTTTAGTTGTTATTGGTGGAGATGGTTCATATCATGGAGCACAACTTTTACATAAATTAGGTGTAAAAACAATAGCATTACCAGGAACAATTGATAATGATATTTCTTCAACAGATTTTACAATTGGATTTAACACTGCTTTAGAAAACATTGTTAATGCAATTGATAAAATTCGTGATACTGCAACTTCACATAAAAGATGCTTTTTTGTAGAAGTTATGGGAAGATATGCTGGTGATTTAGCATTACATAGCGGAATAGCTTGTGGAGCAGAATTAATCATAACATCTGAGAATAAAAAAAATGTTGATGAAATAGCAGATGTTGTTAATTCACAAATTTATGTAAAAAATAAAAAATCAGTAATTGTTGTTATTTCTGAATTACTATATGACAATTTAGATGCAATGGCTAAAGAAGTTGAAAAGATAACAAAAATTCCAACAAGAGCAGTTGTTCTTTCACATATTCAAAGAGGAGGAATTCCTACTGCTTCTGAAAGGGTTTTAGCAACAGAAATGGGTTATGCTGCTACAAGATTATTATTAGAAGGAAAATCAGGACTTGCAATCAGTATAAATGATAACAAAATAACTTCTTCACCAATTTTAGAAGCTCTTTCTAAACCAAGACCAGTTTTTAAAGATAAAATTGAAACATATAATAAATTAAATCAAGAATAAAAAAAATTTAAATAAATTTAAGGGGAGTAATTTTACTTCCTTTTTTATTTAAGTTTAAAACAACCCCATTAAATTCAGATTCATTATTAGATGCTTCAAATCTAACCAGCTTATTATTAAATCTCATTTTTTGATAAACAGCTTCTATTTCAACACCGATTGATGAATCAATTGGCCCTGTCATTCCTACATCTGATATGAAAGCCATATTATTTTTAAGAATTTTTGCATCATTTGTTTGAACATGAGTATGAGTACCTAACATTGCATCAACTCCCATTTTATCTAAGTAATGTCCAAAAACATATTTTTCACTCGTTGTTTCAGCATGAAAATCAACTATAAAAAAATCATAATCGCTTTTTTTAATTTCAATATCAATTGCATCGAAAAAGTTATTTGCTTTTTCTTGTTTTCAAGGTTTTAATAATTCATTAAAAGTAATACCTAAAACCGAAGCAACTTTTACTTTTTTTCCCTTAACTTCAAAAACACCAACTCCTTTTCCTGGATATTCATTACTTATGTTTAGGGGTCTTATAATATTGTTATTATCAATAAAATTATATATTTCTTTATTGGCTCAAACATGGTTTCCGATTGTAAAAATATCTACACCAATTTGGCTTAATTTTTCATAGTCTTCTTTATTAAAACCTTTTCTTCCAGAAACATTTTCTGATTGAGCAATAACAAGATCTATTTGATATTTTTCTTTAATGTTAGATAGCTCTTTTTCGACTTTTTTAATGCCAGATTTGCCAAATATATCACCAATAAATAATACGTTTAAATAATCATTCATTTAATTATTATATATAAATTATTTTTTGATTTTATTTTTTTTAAAAACAATAAGTATAATTCTTATATGAACTATTCTATTAACCCTGAATTAAAAATATTTGAGAACATGAAAAAAAACAATAAATTGTTTCATGCTTTTTTGTTTTACGGAAATAAAAAAACAGATATTTTTACCCCAGCATTTCAAGCAATCAAAATATTAATATCAGATAAAAAGGATCAATATAAAAACGCTATTAAAATAGAAGATTTAAATTATCCAGATTTAACCTTAATAAAACCAGAAAATAATTTTATTTCAAAAAATGAAATTATATTAGCAACTTTAAATAAATTACAAGAAACATCACTTGTAAAAGATAAACTAAAAATACTTTTTATCCAAGACGTTGATCAAGCATCATTGCATTCTTTAAATGCCTTATTAAAATTTATAGAAGAACCAACAAAAAATACAGTTATTATAATGACTACAAATAGAATTAGTAAAGTAATATCAACTATAAAATCTAGAACACAAAATATTTATATAAAACCAAAACCAAATCAGTATTTAATTGATTCATTAAAACAAGAAAAACAATTTGAAGGATATGAAGAAATATTAATTTCTATTTATGGAAATAATAAACAAAAAATAGAAGATAATTTTGAATTATTTAAAAAAGATTTTAAAGACCTAATGAAAAGCTTAGAAGAAATTAAAATCAATAAAGAAAGTTTAAGAACAATGCTTCATTTAAAATTGAATAAAAAAAATTATGAAAATATAGTTAATATATTAGAAATATTATTTTTAGAACTTGCCAAAAAAGAAATAGTTGTTTTTAAAAATTATCAAAAATTAATGAATAGTTTTTCTTCATTAAATTTTAATCTTGAAACTATTTTAGTTGCGGGCAATGATTTAAAATCTTCAATTAACAAACATGGGAATTTTGCATTACAAAAAGAAAAATATTTAATTGCTTTAGAAAGTTCATTTGATGTCTAAAATATTTATAGTAGGAACTCCGATTGGAAATCTTGGAGATATAACTTATCGTGCTATAAACACCCTTAAAGAAGTAGATATTATAGCTTGCGAAGATAAAAGAAATAGTATTAAGTTATTAAACCATTATGATATAACTTCTTCTAAACTTATTTCTTATCATTCTTTTAATGAAAAAAACTCATCTAAAGGAATTATTAATTTAATAAAACAAGGTAAAAGTGTAGCTATTATTTCAGATGCAGGTATGCCTTTAATATCAGATCCTGGTTTTGTAATTATAAATGATGCTAAAAAAGAAAATATTGAAGTAACAATAATTCCTGGAGTTAGTTCTGTTACAACAGCTTTTGTTTGGTCTTCTTTTGATAATACCTTTTTCTTTAAAGGTTTTTTAAAACATAATAAAGAATCAATAACAAATGAATTATCTAAATTAGAAACAGGAACTTATATTTATTTTGTATCAACACATAAGTTATTAGTTTCTTTAGAAACTATTGATTATGTTTTTAAAGGTGAAGAAAAAGTATTTTTAGCTAAGGAAATGACTAAAATAAATGAATCTTTTTTTGAAGGAACTGCAAAGCAAATTTTACCTTTAATAAATGAAGAAAATAAAAAAGGAGAATTTTGTTTGGTATTAAATATTCCTAAAAAGAAACGAACTAAAATTAATAAGTATAGTAAAAATGATAAAGATATATAATTTATAATAAATTATGATATCAACAAATAAAATTGAAAAACATTTTGGGGACAAAAAGTTTTTAAAAACACTAGCTAAAACATTTTTTCCATCGGCTATTCAAGCCTTTTTTTCAATTGCAGTTATTTATGTTGATAATTTCTCATTAGCAATTCTTTTAAGTCAAGATGGAGAAATAGCAAAAACGGCTTTAGGGCTTGCTAATCCCTTTATTACTCTTTTAATTTTAATAATTATTGGTTGACTAGGAGGAACATCCATAATGATGAGTCAATACTTTGGCTCGAAAGAATTTTCTAAAACCCGTCAAATAACATTCTATAGAATATGAAGTGGAATATTAATTGCCCTGCCTATGGTGATTCTGTTTATGACAATCCCTGAACAATTCATTCTCTTTGCCTCTGGTAATATTTCAGGAACCAATGGTGAAGAAGTGAAAAAAATTATTCATTATGCATCAATTTATTTATTTTGAAGTGCATGAACATTCTTCCCCTACATAATCGCAATTGGACTTTCTTTTTCCTTGCAAGAAACAAAAAGAGCTAATATTTCATTATATGCAGCAATTGCAGGACTAATAACGAATATTATCCTTGATCCAGTTTTTATTTTTGTTTTCCAAGATAATCCAGAATTAAGTATTATGTTTGTAGCTGTTTCAACAGGAATAGCGAGAATAATTCAAATAGCTTTTTTACTAATTTATCTCTCTTTTAAAAAAAATGACCCAATTAATTTTTTTAAAAATCTTAAAATAGAAAAAGAGGTTTTTAAAAAAACAAATGTAACAGCCTATTCAATATTTTTAAATGATTTATTTTTTGGTGTAACCAATATGTTTTTAATATTATCCTTGCTTCGGTATTCGGCAGGCACTCCTCAAGAAGTCGTCAATGTTTCAGTTATGACTAACGTTACTCTTGTTTTACAATTTACAGAAGTTATCTGGCCAGGAATGGCTTCTTCTTCGGCCGTATTAATTGGTGTGTATTTAGGAAGAGGAGATATTGCTAAAGCAAAAGAAAATTGTAAGAAATTACTTAATTGGGGTTTTATTGTTTCTATTTTTGTTTGTTTAGTTATTGGAGTTATGTCTTTTTGAGTAAATGGAATATTAAGTCCATTACCTCTTAATCCAAGTCCAGAGATGATTGCTGATAATAAAAAAATTATTTTATTATCAATGCTAGGTCAGCTTGTGATGTTAATTATTATTTTATCCCAAGGAATGTTTTCGGTTCTATATTATTCAATTAGATCAGGAGGAACAAAAATAATCATTGTTTCTGATGCTTTTATTTCTATTTTTTGATGTTGTGTATTATCTCCACTTTCATTTATGGGATATTTAAAAGATTTAAATCCTATCGCTATTTTATTTATAATCGAATCAAATCAATTACCAAAACTACTTTTTGCTTATTTAATATACAAAAAAATTAATTGAGCTATAAAATTAACAAACCCAATTAAACAAATAGAAATAGAAAATATTTCAAACGAAAAAATATTTTAATTTTCTTTTATTGGATAAATTACATGGAAAATATTTTTAAGTCTTCCAATACTATTTTCAATATTTTTCATTATTGTATACAATAAAAAGTATTTATCATCATCATGAAGATCATCTTTAATTTTGCTTTTTAGCGGTTTATTTATACTTCAAGCGAAATCAGAAAAATTAGATACTATAATTTCTGATGTTTCAAATTTTGAAGAATTTACTTTTGAATCATATAAGCTAATTAATTCCTTCATTGTTTTTAAGTATTTCTCAATTAGATCTTTAATCATTTCCAGTTCTTTTAATGAAATACTTGTTCTTGAAATAGTTTTCATTATAGAACTAGCGTAATTAATAGCTCTTTCAATATCTTTTGTTTGATAAATAAAAGAGATAATAATTCTTAAATGATTAGCTCTTGGAGAATCTTTTGAAATAATTCAAATACATTCATCTACTAGATCTCTTTCCATTTCTTGTGCTAATAAAACTCTTTTATTAACTCAATCAAAGACATCAAAGAACTCTTTTCTCTCTCATATTTTTTCTCACATACATTTATGAGTTTCGTAACAAAAAGAAATAAAATCAAAAACAAGTTTTTTAAGTTTTTTTTCTGAGGCTAATACCAATTTATAATTTGTTGACATATTTTTATCCTATCTTTCCATTTATATAATCTTTTGTTAAAGATTTTTTTGGATTTAAAAATAGATTTTTTGTTGATCTACTTTCAATTATTTCACCTTTATAAAAAAATTTAGTGTAATCGCTAATTCTTTGTGCTTGAGCCATTGAGTGAGTTACAATAATAATTGTATATTTCTTTTTAAGTTCTAAAATTAATTCCTCAACTTTAGATGTTGAAATAGGGTCAAGAGCAGATGTTGGTTCATCCATTAAAATAACATCGGGCTCTATAGCAATTGTTCTTGCAATACAAAGCTTTTGTTGTTGTCCTCCAGATAAACTAGTACCTGGGTCATGAATTTGATTTTTAACTTCTTCTCATAGTGCAGCTGATTTTAAAGACTTTTCTACTATTTGATCAAGAACTTCTTTATTATTTATTCCATTCGATCTAGGACCAAAAGCAACATTTTCATAAATAGAAAGAGGGAAAGGAGTAGGTTTTTGGAAAACCATTCCAACTCTTGTTCTTAATAAAGGAACTTGTGTATTTTTATTATTAATATTTTTTCCTTCAAAATAAATTGCTCCTTCATATCTAACACTATCAATTAAATCATTCATTCTGTTTAACGATCTTAAAAGAGTAGATTTTCCACAACCAGAAGGACCTATAAAAGCTGTTATTTTATTTAATTTAATTGTTGTATCAATATTAAATAAAGCTTGCTTTTGACCATATCAAATAGAGAAATTTTTAATGATAAAAACATTATTATCTTTATGGTTTTCAATAGCTTCTTCGAATTTAACTTCATTTTCCTTGTTATTTTTCTTTTTTCAAAATTTAAGCATTCTTTGGCTCCTTTTTTACTTTCAATTTAATATAATCCTTTATATAATGAAATTTTTCCATAAATATTCCTCAATTAGGAATTATTAAATAAGCGATCATAATTAAAAAGAAAACAAAGACTAAAGTAACAAGAGCTGCCTGAAATTGAACATTTGTAGCATTTGGGTTTGTTGAAAAAATTTGTGAATAAATATTTGTTGTTAAAGTTGTTCCCGGAGTTAATAAAGATGTTTGAACAGAAGAAGAAAGACCGGCTGTTAAATAAAGTGGAGCTGTTTCTGATAATATTCTTCCTATTGTAGAAACTATTGAAGCTGACATTGAATTAATTGCTGGAGGAAGAATTAATTTTCTTATTGTTTCAAATTTAGAACTTCCTAAAGCATATGCATTTATTCTTACTTCATCCGGAATTGCTTTTAAGTTTCTTTCAAGTAATCTTGTAAATGATGGAACAACAACTATTATTAGAGTTAAAGCTCCGGCAATTAAAGAGTTTCCTGTTCTACCAGTATAAGTTCAACCAAGAGTTTGTATAAAAAATAATAAACCAAATATACCAAAAAGAATAGAAGGAGTAGAACCTAATGAATCTAGGAAAAAAGTAATTGTAATTTTTAGTTTTTTATTTTTCGCATATTCATTTAAATAAATTGCAATCATTAATGAAATTGGGAAACCAATTAATAAAGTAACAATTATTATTAAAAGCGTATTTAATAATGATTGAGCAATAGAGTTTTTCCCAAAATTAGTAAAAGTATCTGGACTACTATGAATAGCTTGAAAACCATTAATTACAATATCAAGTGTAATTCACATTAAAAACAATAAACCTAATACTATAGAAAAGTATTCTCAAAACATTTTATATCAAGAATAAAAGTCTCTCATTTTATAATTTTGTTTTCGATCTTTTATATAAGAAAAAGTATTTGAAAGTTCATCTTTATCTAACTTATATTCTGTTTTAAAAGTCATATATTCTATTTTTTCTCTTAATAAATATGGAACAAATAAAATAAAATATATTATTTTAACTGTAAATTTTTGAATTTTTTCTCCAGATTTTCTTTTATATATTAGAGTAGTTACAATTAAATTTAAAATCATTGAAATAATAAGCATAATAAATCCAAATGCATATAGAAGAGGTCTAATTTTTTCAGGATCTGAATCGGCAAACATCGCTGTTGAAATATATGCTCCTAATGATTGACCACTAGAATTTAATATTGAGAAAAAATCATTATTAAAAAGTTCTGATGATGGTTGTGATTGAAGAATCATAGAAACGGCCATTGATTCCCCAATTGCTCTTGATAATGAAATAATAACAGCTACTATGATTCCTTGTTTTGCAGCTTTTTTACATACTTTATAAATTGATGTTGTTGAAGAAGAACCAAGAGCAAGAGCATTATTATAAATATTTTTATCAATTGAATTTAATGATTCAGTAGTAAGAGAAATAATTGATGGCAGAACCATAAAAGCAAGCATTATTGATGAATTGAAAATTGAGTTTTTACTTACCCCAAACATTAAATTCAACATAAAACCTAATGAATTAACTGCAAATAAACCAAAGATAACTGAAGGAATACCAGAAAGGGTTTGAAAAAATAGAATAACTCTATTACTTCATTTTTTATTTAATCTATATTTTGCAAATATTGCCACCCGTATTCCTAAAGGAACAGCTATTAATAAGGCAATAGCAGAACTTAGAATTGTTACTGTAAAAGGAATTCAAAAAGATTTTTCAGTTGAATTAAAATTAGATGTAAATAAAATATTTTTAAAACCAAATTCTTGGAAACCTTTAATTGATTGTAATAAAATGGTCATTATTAAACCAAAAAAAACAATCCCCATAAATAAAGAAGAAATAATAGAGATTGTTTTAAAAACGGTATTATTCCTCTTCTTCTTTTCGAAAATTGTTTCATTTAAAAAAGCCATATTTTTTATTTAGCCCCCGAGTAACCTAATGTTATATCATCCACTCAAAATTCTTTATTTATCTTCATTGAGTTTTTTTGTGCTTCAGTAATATTTACATAACCTTCTCTTTTTATTAAATCTTCAATAACTTGGCTTGTACCATCAAGATTTAAAATAGCTGTTATTAATTGTTTATTAGCTTCCAATATTTCTTTATTTTTAGTTAATGAAATCATAAGATTTAATGGTCTATATCAATTATATCCATTAGATATTTTTTCTATTTCCATTGGAACATTTTCATAAGTTGCTATTTTAAATCCAGCACCCTCAATCATAGCTTTATTATTTAAAATAAAACCAGATGAAAGATATGTAATCGTTCCATTACCTTTATCTTTTACAAAATCCCAAACTTGTGAATTAGCTTCTGCAGTTGATGTAGTATGTCTTCCATAACTTCCATCTTTTAAAATAGCTTTAATTACTGGATCAAGAGCAATATTTGGTTTTAAATGAGAATCATCAGCAAAAGCTCCTGCTGTTCCTGAAATATTTGATCCACCAGCTCTTGCATATGGAACTAGAATAGAATCATCATTAAATGTATCATCAATTTGTCTAAAACTAAATTGCTCATTTCCAGCAAAAGCATTATAAATTTTATTTATTGTTGTTTTATTAATATCTAAAGTTTGAGCATTATTACTTGATTTATAAATAATTCCTATACCATCTCAGGCAATAGTTACAGTTTTAATTTTATTATCCATTCAATTTTTATAAAATTTACCTGTTTCACCATCTTTGATAATTCCAGGATCTTTTGAAGCCATTCCAATGTCTTTAGTTCCATTTGCAATAGCTTGAATACCAGCCCCAGAACCTCCGGCTTGAGTAACTACGTCACTCGCTTTATAAATATTTGAAATTTGAGATAACAATGGTTGAACAGCAGAAGAACCAGCAGCATTAAGAATTTGAAAATTATTACTTCAAGGGACCGCAAAGCCAACAACTAAAGCAGTAGAGGATACAAGCAACAAACTTGATAAAAGAATAAATTTCTTTTTCATATATCAACTTTATTATACATTATTTTTTTATATTTATATATAAATATATAATTTTATATATTTAATTTTTTAAATGGTAAATCTATTAATAATGTTTTAGTTTCATCATTATCAAAAATATGTTTAGATTCTTCGATTTTTCTAATCATTCTAGAAATCTCTTTTTTTATAACATCTTTATCTTCTACTAATGTTTCTTCATTTGCACCAATAGCAATTATTCCTATTTGAGCAAAAATTTCTATATCAAAATCACTAATATATTTAGAAATAACAACTTCAACATTTGTTCCAATAATTTCAGTGAAAATATAATTGATTCTTTCCACCATTTTATTAGTTATATATGAACTTTTTAAAGTAATTAAAAATTTATTAGTTGATTTATAAGCTCCATAAAAAATAGGATTTGATAAAGCGTTAATTAATGAAATATCTATTCAGTCTATTTTTGAATCACTAAATCCGATTGAAGGAATACATGGAAGACTAAAGTTTTTAGTATCTTTATAAAATAATTTTTTTATGATAGTAAAATGATCTCAGTTTAATTCTGGATCTAGAAAAGGAACTAAAAATGATTCTATAGATGATCTTATAAATTTAGATGAATAAAAATTTCTAGAATCTAAAGAAATATCTTTAATTTTATATGCTTGTAAAACATTATATTCACTGATTTTAACAATTACTTGTCTTTTTTTAGCACAAAGGGCTTTAATATTTTGTAATTCTTTTTGAGCTTTTTTACTTTTAATAAATGAATCAATCATGAAATGAAATGAAAATACATCATATTTAGCTAAATATAAAACTAATTTTTCTATATAACCTAAAACACTTTTATTTTGATCTTTATAAACAATTATTGCTAAATCTTTATTTGATAAAATGCTATTTAATTTTGAATCATTAACATTAAAAAAAGTATTAGGACTCATTGGAGCTTTTTTGTTGTCTTCATTAATTTTTTCAGTATCTCATGATAAAAAAGTTTCATCTAATTTATTACAATAAAAATTATCTTTATATTTTCTATCTAAATTATTTTTTCAATCAGATCCGATTTTGATAAATTTTGTATTTTCTCTTATTGTTTTATGAAGGTTTGAAAAATCTTCCAAATCATCATCATTAAAATAAATAACTACCGTTGAAGCAACATAAGCTTTTTTAAAATTTTTTACTATTGACATAATTTCCTTTTCAAAATCAAATGATTTATATAAAACTAACTTTATTTAAATTATATATAAAATAAAAATTTTATTTATGTTAAAATTTTATTTGCAAAGCAGCAAGCAACATGAATTAAAACTTTTAAGACCGCAAAGGTTTACAAGTAATATGCTGATAAATGAAAATATTAATCTTAAATATTTAATTTAGAGTTGTCTTAAATTATAATGATTTCTTTGCAAATTTATAATATAAAAAAGGAATTATAATGTCAAGATATACACAATCAACATTTAAAAAATCAAGAAGATATAAATTTTCAATTCTTGAAAATGGAAAAGAATTCGCAAAAGGAAAAAGAAGAGAATATGCACCCGGACAACACGGGCAAGCAAGAACTAAATTATCTGATTACGGGCTTCACTTATATGAAAAACAAAAACTAAGATTTTTATATGGAATTAGTGAAAAACAATTTAAATTAACTTTTCTAAAAGCATCTAAAAGACCTGGACAAGCAGGGGTTAATTTTATGCAAATGCTAGAAACAAGACTAGATTCTATAATATATAGAACAGGTTTAGCTGAAACAAGAAGACATGCAAGACAATTAGTTAATCATGGTCATTTTCTTTTGAATAATCATAAAGCAGATATAGCTTCAATGCAAGTTAAAATTGGTGATGTAATAACTTTAAAAGAAAAATCAAGAAAAATACCATTAGTTTTAGAAGCTAAAGCAAAAAGAGAAACAGCTCCTTGATTACTTTCAAATAAAGAATTCACATTTGAACTAACAAGATTACCTGAAAGAAAAGAAGTTAATACAGAAATTAAAGAATTACTAATTGTTGAGTACTATAATAAATAATAATATAATATAATATATTGTTTAAGGAAGTAAATCAATGGAACAAAATACAAACGCTGATAATAAATTCAAAGAATTATTTTTTACAACTAATAAAACAAAAACAAAAAATAAACTTTTATCTCTTTCGTTATTTTGATTAGGGCTTTCTGTTTCTATTATATTTTTAATAACATTTGGTCTTTTATATTTACAAGATGTACCTGCAATAGCTAAATTTATTTCTCAATTTCTTTCTAATCCAACTTCAATTATTGTTTTATCTCTAGTAAATATAGCTCTTTTAATTGGAATGTTTTTTATATTAAGAAAACAAAGTAGTAGTTTATTACTTTGTATATCTTTATATTTATTATTTACTCTTTTTGAAGGGTTTTATTTAGCAGCAATATTTTTAATTTATAACGTACAAATTAGAGAAGTAGTTCCTTTATTTTTAATACCAAGTTTAGTTTTTGTAATAATGGGAGCCTTAGGATCATTTAATATATTAGATTTTTCTAAAATTCTTCCTTTTTTAATAATAGCAACAGTTGGATTAATGATATTTTCATTTGTTTTATTTTTTGCTTCAATTTTTTCAAATATTAGCTTTTTATATAAAATATATAGTATTATTGCTTTTGGTATTTTTTCATTATGAATTGGTTTTGACCTTCAAATGATTCAAAGAACAGCTAATTTTGTAGAAACTGACGATAAAAAAATGTTTGTTAAGCTATCAATTATGATGGGATTAAATTTATTTGTCGATTTTGTAAACCTATTAATTATTACATTAAGATTATTTAAAAACTAAATTTAATATATAATTTTTAAAATATATGGATAAAAGTAATTTAAAAAAAACACTTTTTAAAATTCTTCCGCTTTCAATAGTAGCGGTACCTTTTTTCTTATCAACTTCTTGTTCTTCTGTAAGTAATATTAATAATAATATTCTTGATGAAGCATTTTCTGAATTTAATGAAAACAATATTAATATTAACTATACAAATAAACTTAATGAAAAAGTCATAGAAACTAAACTTCCCTTCTTAATTAATAATAAGGAAATGGTAAATAGTTTTTTCACTTTAAAAAATCCAACTATTGTTAAAAATGATATGAACGGAAACCCAATTAATATTTTTATTAACTTAGATTCTATTTACTTAAATGCACAAAATCAATTAACTATTAAATTAATTTATTCAACTACTATTCAACAAGATAAAGAAATATCTAAAACATTCGACTATACAATTGAAAATACAGAAATAAATACAAATATTTTAAATGATCAATCAACAATTTCCTTTTCTTTAAATAAGGAAAATTATAAATTTGAAAATATTCCTCTTCCTGTTTGAGATTTATATATTGAAACATATCAAAATGTTTATTTTGGAGAAGAACAATTAAAAAGTGATCTTGTAATTGATTGAAAAAAACTAACAACTAATATAGCTTTTGAAGAAGCAAAAACTAGTAATATAATTTCAAAATCATGAGAATTTGAAATTAATAAAAACTCATATTTTTATAATATAAATAGTTCTGATTTTGATGAAAATAATCCAACCAGAGAAATAGTAAATATTAAAATGAATCCAAAGAAAATGAATGATGATTTTACAATTAGAAATATTTTACAAGAGGATAAAAAAATCAACAAAATTAACCCATTAGAAAACATTTTATTTTTTCAATATCAATTGATACCAAATATTAAATTCGCCTATCCTTCAGAAGCAACTATAAAAGCTCATATTACTAAAAACACAGAAATAGCTAATAATATTGATACTTCATCAAAAATTTTCAATCCAACATGAAGAGATCCGCTTATTTTTGATAAAACAACACAAGAAATAGTTGAACAACAAAACAAATTTAAAAACGTTTTTTATGCCCCTAAAAAGCTATCAACAAAAATCAATAATAAAGAAATTTCATTTGAAATTAATACTGTAGAAACTGTTCAAGGAACTAATTTAATTAATGTAAATATTAAAATAATTGTAGGAATTGGAAAATTCAAATCAACTGAAAAAACTTACACTAAACTTTTTGATAATACTTTAAATAAATTTTTATAAGAAAAAAATAATAAAACATTCTAAAAAAATGCTATAATTTTTTATTATTTAATTAATATAGATTCTATATTTACAATTCAAAGGAAAAAAATGAGTAACCAAGAAAAAAATACAAATGAAAAATTGGTAGTTGATGGAGTACCAATTAGTTTTGAATCAAAAACACAAATCGAAGGAAAAAAATTTGGAGGAACTCTTTCATACGAAGATATTATTTCTCAAACAAAAGAAATAGCATTGACTGTTGTTAAAACAGAAAAAGAATTTATTGAAGAGGATTCTAAATTAAGAAAAGAAAAATTAGACGCACTTGAAGAACAATATAAAAATTTAAATGCAAAACCATTATCATCAATTGATTCATATGAAAATTACAATTTAGTTTTAAATAAATCAATTTGAAACTTCTCAGAAATTGAACAAAGAAATACAAAATTTACATTTAAAGATTTATGTCTTCAAGTTCATATTTTTATTTATGATGGAGTAATTGTTCCTATTAATATAGTAGAAAATACAATTTCTCAATTCTTAAATAAAGTTTTTGAAAAAGTTATTTATGGAAATCCAGTAATTTTAACACCAAACCTAATTGTTGATATTATTAGATTCGATAAAAACAAAGTTTTACCAATAACAGTTGCCAACCCTAAATTATTACCACCATTAGGGGTTATTGAATGAACAAATGTAGTTGATTTAAGCGATAAAAAATCATCATTTATTATTGAAAATTACTTACTTTTATTAGATAATGCCTTAAATAATGGTCACGAATGTGAATTTTTCCCAGAAACAACAATGGTAAGAGGGGTTTCAGGAGTAACATCAATGTATATTTCTGAAAAAGCCGCAGTAGCCTTTAATAAAGCAGCAATAAATACAAAGGTGTCAAAATAATTACATTGTAAGGGAAAAAGAAAAGAAAAATTATGAACACTAAAGAACTAAAAGAAAAACAAAATAATTTATCTTTCTTTTTAAAATATGTTGATGTTTCTAAAATTATTGTTTTAAAAAACATGAACGAAGAAAATAGAAAATTAAAAAATATTCAATATTTAAAAACAACAAATTTTAATTTTCTAAAAAAAGCTAATGATAAATGACCTGATTTAAATCTTTTTGATAAAATAAAAAAAGGTGAACAACCTAAAAGACTATATTTTTTAATTGATCCAGAAAAAATAGATGATATTTCAGCAATTATGCTAAAAAAATTACAAGAATTATTATCAAAAAACATAACACAAGATGATTATGTAATTACTTTTGGTGAACACTCTAATTTAATGGCACAAAAATTAGAATTAAATGTTATTGAAAAATTTCCTTTAGAATATTATTCAAATTTAGATCATTTTTCAGATCTAACAGCATCTATTATAGATTTAGGAACAAAAAATAATATTTTTAACCAAGCAGAAATAATTCTTTCTAATATAGAATTTTCACAAAACGAATTAATTAAAAAAGTATTATACCCTCTTGACCATGAAAAAATTGATATGGTTGAGTTTGATGAAAGCAAATTTAGTGATGAAGAAATAATGGAATCATTAAACAATAATGATGTATTTAATTTTATAAAAATATATAAAAATATAGATATTTCAAAAATTATTTGAGAACCAAACATAACTTTTTTTGCATCACAAATGAAAAATATAATTATTAAACAAATTATTAATGAAGCAAAAACAAAAGCTAAAATTGAACAATTAAGATTAGAATTTAGATTACTTGAAGAAAAGAAAAATAAACTTTTAGAAAAACAAGAATTATTAGTTAGAAACTTTAATAGAATAAGAAAAGAAGAATCAACAATTCAATCATTGCTTCTTCATTCAGCATTTAAAGTTGCAGAACAAGAACCTATGCCCCCTCTTATGAACATTAAAGATAATAAAGGAGGTAGTTAATGAGTAAAAATTTAATTGTAACAACTACAATAAACCCTGATTTGTTATTAAAAATATATAATTCAAGCGTAGAAGAATTGGTAAAAGTTGTGGTGTTAACATTAGATTATAAACCAATAGAATTATTTAACAATAGGAATCAAAAATCTCAAAGAACAAATAAATTATCGATGTTTGATGTGGCAGGATTAATAGTAACAACTATAAAAAACCCTGATGATGAAATATCTAAACCAATCAAAACAAAAAAAATGATATTAGCTCAAGATGTATCATTATTAACAGAAAACGACGTTGATTTATTATGTTTAGGTGGAACATTCGATATATTACCTAATGAATTAATTTTAGAAAAATATAAAAATATAAAAGAAATTAAAAACACCACACTTGAAGAACTTGATAAATTCTTAGAATTACCAAAAAATGAATCTTCTATTAAAGCATATTTAAAGTTAACAGATTACTTTTCAGTAAAAAACTATTTTAATAACAATAACGTATTAAAGTTATTAGATCACAAATCAGAAGCGCTTAATGTAGCTAAAAAAACATTAATAAAATCAATAATTGCCTGACAGATTAGGAAATAAGGAGAAAACATGGCTAAAGAAAAACAATATAGAATAACATCTATAAAAGATAACATAGTAACAATAAATGGTGAAAATAAATTCCGTTTTTTAGAACAAATTACATTTGTTAATAAAACAAAGGGTGTAGTTTTAAAAGCTAATCATTTAGAAGCGAAAGTAGCATTGGTAGATGTTAATGACGAAAACCCATTAAAAATCGGAGATTTAGCTTCAAGTAATGAAGAAGTTTTTTCAATTGATATTTGAAATAGTTTTTTTGGAACAATAATTGATGTTTTTGGTAATAGAATTCATAAAAATGAATTTATAGAAGCAAAAGGAATTAAACCTGAAATAATCGGAAATAAAAACGTTTTCGAAGAAGCGAAACCAATTTATGGACGTCTTGAAGTTAAAGATTACCTTCCAACAGGAACAACAGCTATTGATGGAATTCTTCCAATAGGAAAAGGGCAAAGAGAATTAATTATCGGAGATAGAGGTACAGGTAAAACTTCTATAGCTATAACAGCTCTTTTAGCTCAAAAAAACAATGATGTAAAAAATATTTATGTAAGTATTGGTAAAAAAAGAGAAGAAGTTCTTGAAATTAAAAATATCTTAAAAGAAAGAGGAGTTTTAGAACAATCAATTATTTTATCTGCTCCTCCTGATGCAACAGCAGTTGCTAAATATTTATTACCTTATGTTGGAGCTTCTATTGCTGAACATTTCCAAGAAAAAGGAGAAAACATTTTAGTTGTATTTGATGATTTATCAAACCACGCTGATGCATATAGAGAACTTTCTCTTTTAATTGGTATTGCGCCAGGTAGAGAAGCTTATCCAGGGGATATTTTCTATACTCACTCAAGATTATTAGAAAGAGCTGGAAAATTCACAGAACAATTTGGTAAAGGATCAATTACAATGATTCCTATTGCTCAAACATTAGCTGGAGATATTTCAGGTTATATTCCAACAAACTTAATTTCTATTACTGACGGTCAAATTTATACTTCATCAGCAATCTTTAATGAAGGACGTAGACCAGCTATTGAAATTACTTATTCTGTTTCTCGTTTAGGTTCAGTTGTTCAGAAAAAAGCTATGACTAACTCAACAAAAGGACTTAAAAGACTTATTTCTGAATATGAAAATATTAAAAGATTATCTTCATTTAGATCAGATGTATCAAGTGAAGATGCAAAAAGAATTTCTTTAGGAAAAGCTTTTGAAATATTAATAAATCAAGAAGAATATGAAGTAGTTGATTATAACTCATCAGTAATTTTATTCCAATTATTACAATCAGGTGTTTTATCATTCTATGATTTAGATTCAAAAGATCAATTACCTATAATTAAAGAAGTTTTAAAAACATTCTTAACAAAAGATATTATTGGAATGAAATTATCAAACATTTTAAATACACATGATGTTAAAGGTGATGTTTTCCAACAATATTTAAAACATATAATTTTACCATTATTAAAATACCACATTTTATCTGAAAACAAATGATTACATTCAAACCCTAAATTTATTAAAGTATTCAAAGATATAAGAAATGACGGAAGAGTTCTTTTATCTTATGAAAGAAGAGGATACGAGAAAGGAATAGCATATGAAATTTAATAACGATACAGAAAGAAAAGCATTTTTAAGAAAATTAACTTTAAGTAATCTTAAAAAAGCTGCAAGATTAGGGAAAATTGATGGTATTTCAAATGCCAAAAAAGAAACAATTATTAAAAAAATCTTACAATATGATAAATTAAATGATAATAAAATTTTAAATACTTTATCACAGGCAATTGAAAATAATAATACAATGAAAGCTAATACTTCTACTTCTACAACTACAGTAAAAGTTGAAAAAGCAAAAACTAAAACTAAAACAGTAACTTTAAGAGTTAAAGAATCTAAAACTGGAGAATTAAAAGTTGCTGAATCAACAAAAGTTGGTGAAATAAATAAAGAAGAAGGAAAATCATTTGAAGCTAAAACAAGTGAAAGTAAATTTAAAATTTATTTACCTGAACAATTAGCATTAATGAACATTCCTCAATTAGATGTTATTTGTGATTTTCATAATATTGTTGCTCAATATAGAGAAGACAAAGTTTCTAGAATTAAAGCAATTTTACAAAAACAAACTGAAATTAATTTCATAAAAAGAGGATTGGTTAATAATAAAGTTGTTTCTAAAGCATTTACTCCAACAAACCCAATTAAACCATTACCTGCTAAAAATGTTGTAATTACAGGAGTAATTATTGAAATAAAATCTCAAGTTTACAAAATTCAAATTACTAAAGCATCAGAAAAATTAGAAATTGGATCTGTATTCTTTACAACAAATAAAAAAGGT
Source organism: Metamycoplasmataceae bacterium (assembly GCA_051655145.1). Lineage (GTDB taxonomy): Bacteria > Bacillota_I > Bacilli_A > Mycoplasmatales > Metamycoplasmataceae > UBA710. Next base: position 1,779 of record JBOFZK010000068.1, on the reverse strand, counting down.
GAAAGAAGAGTTCTTGAAGTTACAAACATTTTAACTGATAAAATTGCTACAGCTTTCGTTTTAGGACCAGAAGAAGGATTAGGAATAGGTATAGAGTGTTATTCAAAAAACCAACCATATTCTTTAATAATTAATGAATCATTACTAGGAAGAGTTGTAGATCCAATCGGAAGAATATTAGATGAACCAAACTTTTTAATTAAAGGTAAAGAATATTCTCCAATGCAAATTAATGAAATTGGTAAAAATGGATTTGATATTATTCCTAAAACACAAATTTTAGAAACAGGAATAAAAGTTGTTGACTTACTAATTCCTATTGCAAAAGGTGGAAAAACAGGATTACTTGGAGGAGCTGGAGTTGGTAAAACTATAGTTGTTCAAGAATTAATTAATACTTTCATTAAACAATATGATGGAATTTCTGTTTTCGCCGGTATTGGTGAACGTATAAGAGAAGGACATGAACTATGAACAGAAGCTAAAGATCTTGGTTTCCTTTCAAAAACAGCTTTTGTTTTCGGTCAAATGAACGAATCTCCAGGATTAAGATTTAGATCAGCTTTAACAGGAGTTAAAGTTGCTGAATACTTCAGAAATAACTTAGGGAAATCAGTTCTATTATTTATGGATAACATTTTCCGTTATCTACAAGCTGGTTCTGAAGTTTCAACACTTTTAGATAGAACTCCATCAATGATGGGTTACCAACCAACATTATTCTCAGAAATGGGATTACTACAAGAAAGAATTAACTCAACATTAGATGGTGATATTACTTCTATTCAAGCTATGTATATTCCTGCCGATGACTTTACAGATCCAGCAGCTGTTGCAGCATTTGCTCATTTTGATTCAACAATCATTTTATCAAGACAATTAGCAGCTGAAGGAATTTATCCAGCGGTAGATCCATTAGCTTCATCTTCAAAACTACTATCATCTAAATTTACTTCAAAAAGACATTTAAATGTTGCTAAAGTAACAATTCAAATTTTAGAAAAAACTAAATCACTTGATGAAATTATTAATATTTTAGGATTTGATGCTCTAGTTGAAGAAGATAAAAAAATAGTTAAAATTGGTCACAGAATTAAACAATTTATGTCTCAACCATTAATTATTGCTGAAAAATATACAGGAGTAGTAGGAAAATTCGTACCATTAGAAGATTCTATAACTTCAATGGAAAAAATTCTTTCAGGTGAATTAAACCACATTCCATCTTCAATGTTTTCTTTTGTAGGACACATTAATGACGTTGTTAGCAGATATAATTTATCTCTAGATAACAATAAATTAGAATAATAAAATTTAAAAATAAATAGAAAGGCAAAAGATTAAAAACTTTTGTTTTTTTTATTTTTGTTTTATCATATTATTAATATGAATAAAAAGAAAAAAGTATTTTTACCAATATTGGCTACGTCAATATTATCATTTGGTTTTTGTATTTCATGTTCTTCAAATGACGTTGTTAATCCTAATCAAAACGATAAAGAAGAAATTATTAATATTATAGGTAATGATGCAAGTAATTTAAACTTTAAAATAAATGCACAACCAGAATATATAATAAACAATACTTTTTTTTATCCAATATCATTAGCATTTATGGATGATATAAAAACACTTTATAATTTTGAAATCCTAAATTTTCATGATGAATTAGATTTTAAAAATATTACAATTTCCCAACCAATTAATTCTAATTTTTTTATAAGTTTTGAAGCAAGTTTAAAAAATAAAAATACCTTTTTTGAATTTAAATCTAATCAA
>JBOFZK010000067.1:0-1043 GCA_051655145.1 Metamycoplasmataceae bacterium | reverse complement strand
TTGTTTTTTATTAAATCTTTTTATATTTTAGAATGGGAACTCATCTTAGACATGGTGACATCATTTCGTTTCCCATTTTTCTTCCCATACCATTTTGACTTGTTTTTGACATTTTGAGAAATCATTAATGAAGAAATATTATAAAAATAAGCTGCATAAATCCACAGTCTGGGCTATTTTTTTTTATTTCTGTATAGGAGATATTATACATAGCGTAGTTCCTGGTTCACGGCAAACAGTTAGATCAGCAAATTAGGCAATGTGGATACCAAAACAAGTGAAATCTTGTGAAATAGGCAGGACGTAGCCCTAATTATGTCATTAATACTAATCACTCCTGCATATTTTCTAATTGATCTCATTAATACTGGTCATTCCTGCATATTTGTACCTTTTTTTTTTTTCAAAAGATACCGTCTATATTAATTACAACTGAAACAAATCCGAGGGGGCCGTACCCTGATCCATGCCTGGATTTACTCCTTTCTGTTATTCAATAGCACCATTGTTTGGTCTATTCCTTTTGGTCAAGCTTAGGTGCTAATGTCTGCCCAATGTAATTCGGATCTCTCTTTTCTTTTTTCTTTTCGGACTAAATTGAACCTCATTGTCTGTATATTTCATTTGCATACTATAAATGCTGAGTGAATACAAAACACCTGGAAAAATCTTCTGGCTGTGTTAAATTTTTTGTTTAACATTGTTGACTAATTTATTGGTAGTAATTTATTTAAAATTCTCCTGACTCTTATTTCTCTGACTGGCCACTTTTAGTTGTTTAGTGTCTGGGTATTTTTTTTTTATTAAATTTTTTTATTCTGTATATTATTTCATATTTGTGTTACTGACAGACTGACTGAATTAGTGTCTTGGGGGAATTTTTAGGGTTTTTATCCCATTAAAATATACATGTGTAATTAAAATTAATTAAATTATTAAAACTCCAAATAAAAGCTGTAATATAAGTTGATCATGTTCTGTTAAGAATCACTTAAATAATTAGTTGATTTTTTTTATAATAATCAATAATAATGATTGTAATC
>JBOFZK010000066.1:0-1000 GCA_051655145.1 Metamycoplasmataceae bacterium | reverse complement strand
ATAACTTTATCTGTGTGAAATATTATTAAACAAATCAGGTACAATATTATGTGCAATATTACGTGCAATTTACGTGCAATACTACCTCAAAACGACTTAAAAAGCGTACTTTTGTTTTTTTTCTCCTATTCGTATTATTACATTGTACTGTATATATACTGGTATTGTAGTATATGTATATTATTTTTAGATATTTGCATTTATTTTTATTTCTTTGTTATTATTATTATTGTTATTATTATTTATTTTTATTTCTGTTTTTTATTTTTTTGTATATTCTTCTTTTTTATATATATTTGCATCTATTTTTATTTCTTTGTCTTGCTGCTGTAACATAGAAATTTCCCCACTGTGGGACGAATAAAGGTTTATCTTATCTTATCTTATAACCAGTGCTAATGGAAGAGTTAATTATTTTTAAAACAGGTTTGATTACCTCTGGAGCTATCTGTTTAAAGAAACTAGTAGGCAAGGGATCGAGAATACAGGTTGATGATTTTGATGAGGAGATTAATGAAATTAAGTCACTCTCATGAATAGGAGTGAAGCTTTGTAATTGATTGTCTGCTATAGTGACACTGCTGTCTACAGGGTTACTTGTAAAATAATTTGAATTTATATTAACCGTCTGGATTTCTTGCCTGATGTTTTCAATTTTATTATTAAAAAAGTTGATGAACTCATTACTACCTATTGGTGGTGTGCATGTAAGTGCAGTGCTTTTATTCCCTGTTAATTTTGCTACCGTGCTGAATAAAAATCTAGGATTATGCTAATTTTCTATGAGGGTGGAGAAATATGTTGATCTAGCAGCACTAAGAGATTTTCTATAATTTAGGAGGCTCTCCTTCCATGCTATTTAATACTGTTAATTTTGTTTGACGCCATTTATGTTCTAATTTCCGAGTGGTCTGTTTTAAGGTGCGTGTATCATTATACCACTGTGCTAATTTTTTCTCCCAGATCATTTTGGTCTTAAGGGGAGCTACATCTTCTAGAG
>JBOFZK010000065.1:0-1052 GCA_051655145.1 Metamycoplasmataceae bacterium | reverse complement strand
CCTTACTAATATATACATCATTTACAAATAGTATTTGTATCTTTGTGTGTTTGCATTATTATAATTTATCATGTGACATTTTTGTAGCATTTTCAGTAATTAAAAATAAAATGTTTTATTGTTTATAGAACAGTGACTCGTGAATTATTCTGTGAACCTGCTGAACCCATTATTATTATTATTATTATTATTATTATTAAGTAAAATAAAAAAATATATATATAACATTAATACAAACCATGTGTCCTATATAATGAAAAAGAGACTTTTGATAAAATACATCAGATACATCCTTTGTAACTTGTCTGGTTAAAAGTGTCCAAAGCTACAAAAAATAAAAAAAAAAATTCAATGATATTTAAACTTAACAGGAAAAAATAAAATTCAGTTTTTTTTCCGTATTGTTTATATTTTAAATGCATTAATACCTAAAAGAGAATACACAAAGAAATAAATAATTATGGGTGGAAAAAAAACAAAACAGCCTGCCTGGTTGCAGCTAACATCTTATTAGCATGAGACGCTATCGCGGGAATTGAACTGCGACTTTGTCCCACAATGAGCACTGCAACCAGATACATAACCACTGAGCTATGTGCAGGCAGGACAAGAGAAGAACCCAATCACAGCTTAAGAACTACATCTCTGTACAAGTCCCGCCCCTTCCCAAAGATGATTGGTTGGTTGGCGCTATTAGCACCACCCCTGCGTCTTTTGGCCAACTTATATGCATAATGGGCGTGGTCAACTACCCCATTCATCAATCAGCCCTCTCCCACACGCACACATATACAATCACATAGATTTTTAACCAGTTGGTAAATATTTCCTGCAGCTGTTTTAAAAGTATTTTCTGCTTATTTTAATGAGTTTGGTTTGCTATTTAACCTGTTAGTCTTCCACACAGAATTTGGGACTCAGCTGAAATTCCCAACCTGACTTTAAATGTTCCTGATAAAAGTGTGCTACATACACAATTTAGATATCTTTGTCCTTCATCTGACATTCAGAAACTTGATATTTTACCGTTTATAAATATTATATATTTGTGT
>JBOFZK010000064.1:0-1326 GCA_051655145.1 Metamycoplasmataceae bacterium | reverse complement strand
CAGACTTAAATCCTTTTGAGATGCTTTGACATTACCTTAAACAGGCCATTCTTGCATGGAATCTCTCAGATACAGCTGAATTAAAACAATTATGCAAGGAAGAGTGGGCCAAAACTCAACAGCGACATAAAAGACCTATTGCCAAATGTCAAATGTTTGATTGCAGTGGTTGCTGCCAAGGGTTTAGGGGGAAATTACTTTTTACACACTAATAAAAATATGTGCAATAGTATTGCTAAATATTTGTTAATGTTAATATTATTAATGTTAGCCACATTGCTGTGAAAAAGAGTATGCATATTTGCATATTTGTCACACTTTAATGATAGTATATTTTAATATTACACAAAGAAAACCTAAATAAATGCAAAATGCAGTTTTTAAATTATGATTTTGTTTATTAAGGGGAAAAACTGTCTGTCTCTTTGTGAAAATGTAATCCCCTTGCTAAATTATAAACTGTGATCAACCACATTATTTTAAAAGCTGAGTTAAATTCCACTCTTAACAAAGTGTTAAATCAAGACACCACTTAAATAGAACCTGTCTGACAAAGTGAAGCATGTATTTATAAATATTGCTTAAATTGTTTAAATAACAATTACTTTTTTTACATTAAAACTATATTATTTTACTATAGTTTAACTGTTATTCAGTCCCCTCTAAAAGAATTAGAAAGGAAAGGTTAATTATATTGTTTTTGTTATATACTGAATTTGAACATTTAAGACTAAAATATGAATTAGACAATAGTCGAGAATGTCATGTAATTTTCTAACATTTACAAGTATGTATGTTTAGTATTGCACCCAGAAATAATGCCTCTTCTTTGAGAACACCTATTTTAAATTACCAAACATATTGAAGCATGGATCTACCACAGGTTATTCTTGCCCAGGAGTGACCTGTATTTGAACAATGTGAATTCCAGTGGTGATCAGAGTAAGACCACAGGATTTATGATTGAAAATCATAATAACTGTTGAAATTCAAGGAAATCTAATAAACCATGTTGATGGAAATCTAACACCAACAGCTAATTCAAGGTTTCATTTTCTTTTTTATAGTTTCATTCATCTTTTATTCAGAATTTATACCTAGGTGTGATGAGGTGGGGCAGGGTCTCAGACTCAGTCAGTGATCCAACTGCAGGAGGTCCATTAAATTAAGTTGAATCACAACACATTTTTTTTTTTATTTTAAATAAAAAATGGGTAAAAATATCAAAGATAAAATATTTAATAAAAAAAAATTATAAGTATAAAATTAAAGTTAAATTAAACTTAAAGCTGATCATGTAAGACAACTGTTAACTATAAATAATCA
>JBOFZK010000063.1:0-1236 GCA_051655145.1 Metamycoplasmataceae bacterium | reverse complement strand
AGAGAGAGAGAGAGAGGAAGAACTTGTACTTGAGAGTTGAATAATACTTGTGGAAGTGAAGATCTAACGGAACTCCTCTGGTTTGTTTCCTGCACAAGAAAAGTCTGAAGATGTTTTATTTCCTTTATCTCGCCTCGTTTCTGGTGTTTTCAGGTGAGATTTTTCATCCAATTTTAATACACACAACAAACCACAAACCAACAGGTCTGCAGTTATTGATGTTTCCGTGTAACATTTTAATCTCGTCTAATTCTTTGATTAAACAAAACAATATTCACGTCTGTGTTTTACTGAAATAAATGAGTAATAGCTGCTCAAATGATCTGATTTTCATATAGACGTTGATCTAAAATGTTTACAATGTACAAAATTTCTCAGAAGAAATGATTCGTGATTGGACGTGTTTAAACATTATTAATATAATAGTAGAAATAAGTAATAATAACAGCAAATTAGAAGATTTCAGTCATTTCACTAATGGATAAAAAATTAATATGTGCTTTTTGTAAAAAAAAAAAAAAAAAAAAAACTTTTATATAATTCAAACTTAAATATTCCAGAGTGATATTTTTTTTGTCCTTTTTAGTCCTTGGTATAAAATGTTATAAAATGTCTTTAATGGACAAACTTTTCAAAGGTTTTTCGACAGGAGGAAATTGCTCTTGTATAAAATATACACAGATTAGGTGTACAGTTTAATATCATCTGATGCAGAACTATAAAATATATATTTTAATAAATAAAAATAAAAAATATATATTTTTAAAATGGTATTTTAGTGGTGGTTTTAAATTTTATTTGTACAAAATCTCTTTTAGTAATTAAAAAAAGTAAAAAAAAATCTCAATAAAGATAAGAAAATATATAAAATATAAGAAATAACACATCTAAAATAAATGACTCAATTTAAAACAATTAAGTGTAAAAGTAAATATATTTATAATTTTTGTAAAAAATAAAATAAATTCTAAAATGACAAAAAAAATTCACTTAAATGTACGTAATTCTGTCAAATTTTCTTTATTATTTTTCCTAATGGAAAACATTTGAAGCAAATGTATAAAGAAAAGATGATGATTCCTATTGCATATGATGAGACAAAATCTTGTGGTTCGAACAAACAGAATTTTCTGATATATTTCACTTTCATGTACATTTTTCTCAAAGTGGTTTTGAGGAAATTTTAGACTTTTTGAATGCTTCTAACATTTAACTTTTAGCGAACTCATTTCAAGG
>JBOFZK010000062.1:0-17079 GCA_051655145.1 Metamycoplasmataceae bacterium | reverse complement strand
CTATTATTTGTAGGTATTACTCATTCACCTGTTCCTGTATTTTCTTTATGTCTAAATAGTGGATAAGATCTTGTATTAAAAAATAAATAAGTTGTAGTGCCTAAAACTTCTTCTTTTGTTATTGATTCATTTGCTTGCATCGCATTAAAATCTATTCCATATGTTTTCAGTCTTCTAATAATATTTGCTTTATCAGCATCGCCTGCTACAACTTTATTTTGATTTATATCGTTACTACTTCCATGAATATACTCATCAATTTTAGTAAAGCCTGTAATTACATATTGTTTTGGAATAAGATCTGTTAAAATCAAATTAGTTTTATTATTATGTAAATAAGCATCTATTTTAAGTGTTCCTGTTGCATCATCAAAAACAAGGCTATTATTATAAGCCGAATCAGAAACTTCATCAACATTTCAAATATCAATATTTGCTTTATCAGTTGAAAAATAAATATCTAAAATAGTTTGATCAAAATTTAGAAAATTCAAAGTATTAACAGTATTTTCCTTAGCTCTTGCAAAAATAAATGAACTAAATTGTTTTTTATCAATAGTTGTTGATACTTTTAAATTATCAAGTAAATATTGATATCCTTCTACTTTTTTAGGCAGGAAAAACTTAACTGTAGAAGATTGTCTTTTTCTAATTGTTTTAGTAAGAGTTCCTTCAGCATTTCAAGCATTATTATTATATTGATATTCACTAAATGAAACTTCAATAGAAAACTCTAAATCTCCTCCTCAGTTATTAGGATCATCTGCAGTTGGATCTTTAATTACTCTTACATCTTTAACAGTTATTAAATTTTTATATTGTAAAAGAGTATCTTTATTAACTACATTATGAAAACCTACTTCTCCTATTTGTAATCTTTCCGCTATAGTAAATAATAAATTAGTATCTAATTGAGTAGCGATTTTATTTTGTGTTACTAAATTTTTAAAATATTCATTTTTATTTATATCAAAAGTTAATATAACTTGTTGTTGAGTTGATAATAAAAAACTGGGAACTTGTAGTGTTGTAAACCCAGTTATTATTAAATTTTCAGTATCATTATTAATTTTTAATTCTATAAAAGCATTTTGGAATTTTGTGCTTCCTGAAATAATAGTTATAGATTGTACTTGTGAAACTACACTACTTGCTTTAATTTTATCTAATAGAATTTGATTAGTTAGGGCAGGAAGATTTTCCGCTTTTGCTAAATTTAATGCATTGGCAATATCTTTATATTTTTCAATATTAATCATTAATCCATTATTAATTTCAAATGAATTATTTACAGAAAAATCTTTAGGAGTAGTAATTGAATATGTATTTTCTCCATTACCAACATTAAATACATAATTTTTTTGAAGTAAAATAGTTACTTTTATTTTTGTTCCAACTACTTCTATTGTTAAGCTTTGAACATTATCTTTATTTAAATTAGTTGACTTACCAAATAATAAAAACAGTTTATCATTTAAATTTACTGTATTATCAACTTGCTCTTTAAATTTAATAGCTGTTAATGTATATGGTAAATTATCCACAAATACAGGAACATTTAATTTAATTGTTTCTTCAGGTCCTGTTATTATAAAATCTTTAGGGGTTGTAATTGAATATGTATTTTCTCCATTACCAACATTAAATACATAATTTTTTTGAAGTAAAATAGTTGCTTTGATTTTTGTTCCAACCGCTTCTATTGTTAAACTTTGAACATTATCTTTATTTAAATTAGTTGACTTACCAAATAATAAAATAAGTTTATCATTTAAATTTACTGTATTATCAACTTGCTCTTTAAATTTAATAGCTGTTAATGTATATGGTAAATTATCTACAAATACAGGAACATTTAATTTAATTGTTTCTCCAGGTTCTGGTGTTATTGTTGAAGAACAAGAAATTGTTCCAAATAAAGAAATAGGTAATACAGTTAATATTAATGATGATTTGTGAAATAATTTTCTCATATATTGTTAATATAAATTATATCATTTAATTTATGTTATAAGGCTTTTTTTGCTTCTTCAATTATCTTTTTAAATGTTTCTGGTTGATGAATTGCTAACTCAGAAAGCATTTTTCTATTTATTAAAATATTTGCTTTTTTAAGACCGTTAATAAATCTTGAATAAGAAATATCATATGGTTTTACAGCTGCATTAATTCTAGCTATTCAAAGTTTTCTAAAATTTCTTTTAACTTGTTTTCTATCTCTAAAAGCATATACTCAACCTTTAACAACTTGTTGTTTTGCAACTTTGAATCCGATTGATTTATGACCAAAATATCCTTTAGCTAATTTTATTCATTTTTTTCTTCTCTGACGAGTTACTATTCCACCTTTTACTCTCATTTTTTCTCCTTATTTATTTGTTATTAATTAATTTTAAAAATAATTAATATAATCCTTTTAATCTTTTCATATCACTTTTATCCATAAGAGAAGATTTTCTAGATTGTCTTTTTTGTTTTGTGGTTTTATTTTGTGCTAAATGAGAACGGTATGCATTTCCTCTTTTAACTTTTCCAGTACCTGTAACTTTAATTCTTTTAGTTAAAGCACTTTTAGTCTTCATTTTTGGCATTATTTATCTCCTCCTGTTTTTCTTTTATATTTGTATCTTGTTTTTTTAAGTTATTAAGATATTTTTCCATTTTTTTCTTATCTTGTGTTAAAGTCATGTAAATTATTTTTCCTAATTTATCATTTATATCGCCACTTACAACAGCGATATCATCTAATTCCATTCTAAAATTCTCTAATGTTTCAAGACCCAAATTTTTCTTTTGAATCTCTCTACCTTTAAATCTTATTGCTACTTTAACAACATCGCCTTTTAAAATAAATTCTCTTGCTTTTCTTGCTTTTATTTTTAGATCATTTATTCCAATAAGAGGTGTTAATCTTACTTCATGATTTTCAACTCTAGTCTGTTTAGCTTTTTCTTCTTTTTGTTTTTTATTTCTGTTGTATTTAAATTTACCGTAATCCATAATTCTAGCTATTGGTTTAGGATTTACAGAAATAATAACTAAGTCTAAATTCTTATCACTAGCTAATTCTAAAGCTTTAGATTTTTCTAAAACTCCTAATTGCTCCTTGTTTTCATCGATGACATACATTTTATTAAAAGGGATATCACTATTAATAAAATGTTCTTTTTTTATTCCCTTAGGTCTATTTTGACTTAGTATGTTAACCTTCTTTAAAATTTCTTTTTATATGAAAAAAGATTTAGTTGTAGCTTTTTACCTAAAATAAAAATAATCAGGTGAGAAACTTTTGTTCTTCTTTCTGCAACATTACATTGCATAATATTTATACCATATTTTTAAAAAATTAAAAACATTTTTTAGGTTTGGCCTTAAAAAGGTTTATTAAAAATAAATTAGTAAAAATAAATATTAAGGATGAATAGACTAATCAATCATCAATTTTTACATTTAAAATAGTTCTAAAGTTTACAAAAAAATTTAAAATTTCATCAATTCCTATAAAGTAAACATTTAAAAAAGTTTTAAAAGGGAAGAAAATTAACGAAATTAAATAAGAAATAGAAATAATAGGACTAAAAATTATTGTATATAACCAAGATAGATAATTAAATTTTTCATTTAAAAATATAATTAATAATGAAGAAATTATAAAGGCAATAATAGGAATTATTATTTTTCTCCTTTTGAATTCTAAACATAAAATAATTGCATAACTTAGAATAAAACTAAAAATAAAACCATAGTCAAAAATGATATAAATATTTAAAAGAACAATTATCAAAAGAACAATAGATAAAATGGCTAAATTATTTATTTTCTTTTTTAGAAAAAATTTATTAAGAAAAATTCCTAAAGAAAATAAAAATGCTCTTAAAGCAGAAATAGGAAATCCTAAAATAAATAAATATATTAAAACAAAAAGTAAAGCAATAAAATAAACTTCTTTCTTTCTATTTTTTATTATTTTAGATAATAAAAATGTTAAAAATAAAAATAGTAAATTAATATGGAAACCAGATATTACTATTAAATGAACTATTCCTAGAGATTTAGTTTTTTCATATACATCTTTTGTATTTTCATTCTTTATCCCAAATAAAATTATAGGAACATATTTTTTATAAAAGTTGGGACCCCTTATAAAATAAGACTTAGTTTTTTCTAAAAAATTTGTTTTTGAACTAATAACTTTAATAACTGGTTTTTTAATTGTTTTATATTTTATATTTTTAGAAAGTCAAAACTTATCAAATGATTTTGATATATTTATTTTTTCAACTTTTATTTCTTCTTCAATATTTATTATATTTCCTACATTGATATCTTGACTTTCATTAAAAGATGTTAAAAGAACTTTTTGTCCCTTCTCTTTTATAACTATTGAATTGTTGTAAATATTTACTATTTGATAATTTCCTTGAATGCTATTTATTGTTTTATTATTTTGGTAAACATCAAAACAAAAAATAGCTAAAAAAAATGTAATTGAAATTATTAGAAATTTAGTACATAAAAAAATCTGAAGAAATATAAATAAGATTAAGGGAATAGTTAGATAATAATTTTTACTTAAATAGATAATTACTGAAAAAATAATTATCATAATTATAGAAAAAATATTTAAGCTAATTCAATAAGTTTTTTTAACTTTGCTAAAGTCTTGTCGCCAATTCCAGAAATGTTTTCAATATCGCTTCACTCAACATTCTCCTTTTTCTCTTTTAAGTCCATTAATTTTTTAGCAATAGTTTTAGAGATCCCGATATTAATTAATTGATTAATACTTTTTATATCTTTTCAAAATAATTTATTTTGTTCTCCGCCGATAAAAGGAATATAAATAGAAAAATTTCGATCTTTTTTTTCATTTAATAAAATGCTAGATAAATCTGCTTCTTGCCGAATTATGGCATTTGCTAAAATCATTCTTAATGTTTGATTTTTTATAAAAAAATAATTTCCTGGTTTTTCGACAGCCCCATCTATTTCAGCGATTAGTTCTTTTTTAATGTTTTCTTCTGTCTTATTTTCGCTTTGAGATGTAGTAAAAATATAATAACCTAAAAACGAAACGGCAGATACCACTAAAAGTGATGAGAGAAAAATTAGTCTTTTTTTCATTTATATTCCTTTTGTTTATTACACATATATATGTAAAAAAATATGTAAATAAGAGCGAAAATGAAAAAAAATATCTTTTTTAGTAGTTATTTAATATTTTTAAAATATTATTTATATAGTAATAAAAAAAGGAAAAAAAGTGAATTATAAAAATCTAATCTCTGAAATTAATAATTTTGAAGAATTTAAAATAGTTAAATCTAAACTAAATGGCGCAACAGGGCCTATTTCTCTTCTTATTGAAAAACTTAAGAATTGTAGCAATGAAGAAAAAAAACAAATAGGTTTTGAAATAAAAGTATTAAAAGATGAAATTAACCAATTATTAAATGAAAAATTAGAAGAAATTAATAAAAGAGAATTTGATGAAAAAATTAAAAATGATCATAATGATATTTTTGATTTTGATTTAAATTTTGATTATATTCACCCAATTGAAGAAATTATTTCAAGATTTAGACAATGATTTATGCATAATGGGTACTTTGAAGAAACATTTCCAGAAATTGAAACTGATATATATAATTTCCAAAAATTAAATATTCCTAAAAATCATCCTTCTAGAGATATGCAAGATACTTTATATATTTCTAAAAACAAACTTCTAAGAACTCATAATACAGGAATTACAGCTCGTTTATTAGAAAAGTATAGTAATAAGGTCTTTTCTGCTTTTGCCGTTGGAAAAGTATATAGAAATGATGAAGATGACCAAACTCACTCTCATCAATTTACCCAAATAGATTTAGTATCTGTTGGTGAAGTTAGTTGTTCAAATTTAATGTGAACTCTTAAATCATTACTTTCATTCGTTCTTGAAGAAGATGTAAAAATAAGATTTAGACCTTCTTTTTTTCCTTTTACAGAACCTTCAGTTGAAGTAGATATTTATTTTAAAAATAGATGAGTTGAAGTTTTAGGTGCCGGAATGCTTAATGAAAAAATTATTAATTTTGCTAATTTTTCAAAAGGATTTAGAGGTTTCGCTGCTGGAATAGGAATGGAAAGAATTGCGATGATTAAATATTCTATTTCTGATATAAGAGAATTTTATAAAAATGATTTAAGATTTTTAAAACAATTTAAAATTAGGAGGTTTGAATAATGTTGTTTTCAGAAATAAAATTAAGAGAACTTGGAAATATTCCTAAAAAAATAAAATTAGATGATATTGTTAATGCGATTAATTCAATTGGTTTTGAAGTTGAAGAAGTTATAAAACATTCTGAAGAATTTCATGGATTAAAATTTGGTTTAGTTAAAAATACATATAAAAACCCTAATGCAAATAATTTAACTGTTTGTGAAATACTTTTTGAAGATAAAACAAGAATTATTCAAACTACAGCAAAAAATGTAAAAGTAGGAAAACAAATTATCGCTTTCGTTCCAGGAAGTAGAAAAGGCGATATTACATTTAAAGAAAAAGAATTAAAAGGAATTGTTTCAGAAGGGATGTTAGCTAGTTTAGATGAATTAGGATTTCCTAAAGAATATTTACCTGAAGAATGAAAAGAAGGTATTTTTCAAGATTTTGATAGTAATGTTAAATTAAGTGCTGATCCAATTGAATATTTAGAATTAACAGATAACTTAATTGATGTTTCAATTCTTTCAAATAGATCTGATGCTATTTCATATAAAATTTTTTCACAAGAACTAGCTTCTTATTTTAATGTTGTTCCTAATAAAATTATTTCTAAAAAAGCAACTTTTACTTCTGATAAAAAAATTGTTAATTCTAATAACTGTTTTTTAAATGGAGTTGATATTAAAGATAATGAATATAAAACCTCTCTTTTTGAAAAACTTTTTATTGTTAAAAATAGAATTAAACTAGGAGATGAATTAGAAAATATTTTAAATTTAATTTATCTTTATTCTGGTGTTTCGATAAGAGCCTTTAAAAATGAATTATTATCAAACGTTATTAAAATTTCTATATCTAAAAAAGAAGATTTTAATGAAAGTTTTCTTTGTTCAAAAAATAAAAATATTGGAATATTAGGAGTTAAAGAAATTGATGAATTTAAAGCTACAGCAAATGATAAAAATGTATTTTTAGAATTTTCTCAAATTGATCCAAAATTAGTTAGAGATAATTCTAAAGGATTTAAAATTGTAAATTTAAATTCTATTACCTGTTCTAAAGCGGTTTCATTTGGTTCTATTTTACTAGCTAAAAAATATATTTCATTATATTTCAAAAACTATTCTGAATTAATAAATAATTTAGAAATAAAAAATATAAAAATTAAATTTGAAAAAAACTATTTAATTGATTATATTGGTGAAGATATAACAAGCAAAAAAAATTATTTTAAAACATTAGATTCTTTAAAGATTTTAGAATTTAAATTTTTAAAGAATAATATAGAAGTTCCTTTATATCGTCATGATGTTTTTACTATGCAAGATATAGTTGAAGAGATATTAAGATTTTATGGAATAAATAAAATTGTTCTGTGTAAACCAAAAAATAGTTTTTTAAATGTAACTCACAAAAGAGAATTTAATGAAACATTAATATCAAAGGGTTATATAAAATTTTTAACATATACATTAGTTTCTGAAAAAGAAGCAGAGTTTAATCCCTTAAATTTTTCTGATAATGTTAATTTATTAACATATACTTCAAAAGAACATTCTACTATTAGAAATTCTTTATCTATTTCTTTAAATAAAGTTTATCAAGAAAATAAAAAAAGAAAGATGGATAAAATTAATTTTTTTGATGAAGGAATGATTAATGAACAAAGATCAATTTGTATAGCTTCAGATATAAAAAAATATAGTGAAATAATCAATGATATTTTTGAATTATTTAATTTTGAATTTGAAATAAAAAAATTAAATAATAATTTATTACATCCAAATTATAATGCAGGGCTTTATTATAAAAATAAATTAGTTGGATGAGTAGGTAAATTTCATCCAAATTATATAAATACAGATGTTATATTTGGAGAAGTAATTATAAATAATTATAATAATTCAAAAAATGAATTTAAGTTTTATGATTCTAGCCAATTAAAGGAAAGAGAAATTACCTTTTCTTTAGGTATTAATGAAAGCGTCGAAAAGTATTTACATAAATTAAAATCTATTTTAAATATTTATTCAATAAATAAAGTTTCAACATTTATTAAAAATGATAAAAAAAATCTTTCTTATAAAATAATTTTAGATAGTCAAAGTGCTGATATTTTTGATAAGGAATATAACAATTAATGATTGATGAAAAAATGATAAAAAATTCTTTAGGATATGATTCTAATTTATATGTTTATCAAGATAAAGATATGTTTAATTACTCTGTAGATACTATTTTATTAGCTAATTTTACAACTATAAATTCAAAGGTAAAAAATATTTTAGAAATCGGAACTAATAATGGAGCTTTATCAATTTTTTTATCCGAAAGAAATGATCTAGCTAAAATTGATGCAATTGAAATTCAAAAAAGAGCTGTAGAAATAGCTAAAAAAAATATTGAACTAAATAAAAAATCTGATTCAATAAATGTTATAGAAGCAGACTTTAATGAATATTGAATTGAACACTGTAAAAAAAATAAAAGGAAATATGATTTAATAATTGTAAATCCTCCTTTTTATAGAAAAGAAAATAAACTTAAAGAGAAGATAAGTGAAGAAAAACTTATAGCTACTCATGAAATAAAAATAAATATTAAACAAATAGTTTTAGGTTCATCAAAAATAATCAATCAAAAAGGATATCTTTCAGTGGTTATTCCTCCAGAAAGATTAGTTGACTTGCTTTTTGAAATGAGATTTAATAAATTTGAACCCAAAAGAATTAAAATGGTTTTTCCAAGAATTAATACAAAACCTATTTTAGCTCTTGTAGAAGCTAGATATCAAAGCGGTTGAGGAACAAAATTTGAAGAAAATATTTACTTGCACCCTGAAGATAAAAAGAAACATGAATATCTTCCAAGCGTTGTAGAATTATATAAACCTTTAAAAATTAAAAAATAATATTATAAATTTTTTATATATTCTTCTAATTTATTAATATTTTTTTTATTTTGAGAAGATACTAAAAAATATTTTTCATTTAAGAGAATTTCGTTTTTAGTTGATTTATAAAGTTCTGACTGATTTACTTTATCTAATTTAGTTCCAATAAATGTTATTGGTAAATTTAAAGATTTTAAATAATTATAAATTTCAATATCTTCTTTTTGAAAACCAACCTTAATATCAAAAAGAAGAAAAATCATTTTTATTTTAGTTGAATTAATGAAATATTCATCTATCATTTTAATCATTTCTTCTTTTTTTGATAAAGGCATTTTTGCATATCCATAACCTGGTAAATCAACAATAACCTTATCTGATTCAGATTCAAAATAATTAATTAATTGTGTTCTACCTGGAGTATTTGAAACCTTTGCCATTTTTTTGTTATTTACAATAGCATTAATAAGAGAAGATTTACCTACGTTCGATCTTCCAAAAAAACAAAGTTCTTTTTTTTCATGTTCATATCAATTTTTAATTGATGATGATGATTTTATAAATTTCCACATTTTTAAATTATATTCTTTATTTCATATTTTTAAAAAAAGGCAAAAAAAAATGGCAAGGGTGACAGGACTCGAACCCACAACATGCGGGGTTGAAGCCCGCTGTTCTACCATTGAACTACACCCTTATAAAAAAAGTTATTTATTAACTTTTTCTACAACAACATTTACTAAATCATTAATTGAAACAAGAGCGTTAAGCTTTTCATCTTCAATTTTAATTGAAAATGTTTTTTCAATTTCTAAAACTAATTCTATTAAATCTAATGAATCAAGATTCACATCTTCTAATGTAAAATCTAAATTAACTTTAATACCCGTCTTTTTAAAAATTATGTCAAATATTGTTTTTTTTACGTCCATAAATCTTATTATAAAACATTTATAAAAAATGTATAAGTTTTTGTATAAGTTTTTTCGCCTTTAAAAACTATAAATTTTATTTCTTTACGAGATTTTGTATTTTCAAGTATTTTATAACCAATTTTTTTAAAATCAGTTCCTATTCTTGAAATAACATCTTTTATAATTTTTACAACAATTGCTTCTGTTATATTAACACCATTTTCTTTATACTCTAAAAGATCATAATAGTGGTTTGGACTGATTGAAGGGAATATCTTTTTAATATCTAATTCTTCTTCTGGAATTTGTTCATCAGGACCAATAACATCTTCTTTATCTGGTTTATTTTCTACTTTTTTATTAAAAAATAAATATCAGCTACCTAGTCCTGCTCCTGCTAATAATAATGTAGGTAATCCTATATATAAGAAAAGTCTATATTTTTTATTCATCTTTTATCGCCCATTCATTTAATTTATTTAAAGTTAAGTTATTTTGTCTTATTATTTGACTTATTACACTTGAATCAAAGAATATAAACCCATTTAAATCTTGTTTTTCAATGTTTACATCACTTTCTGTGCTTTCAAATTTTATTAATCCATTATTAACATCTAATAATTTATTTTTAATTTCAATATTTCCTTGAATAATTAATTTTGTTTTTATATCTTCAAATTCAAGTAATAATTCTGGAAATAAAAAACCACTAAATTTTGGTGAAACTAATAATCCTTGCAACGCATATGGACCAGCACCTTCTAAAACTTTGTTACTATCATTATCAAAATATGTATAAGAATTAATATTTAAATTGTTTTTATCTAATGATAATTCTTTATTACTTCCACCACCTCAATTTAAAAGAGATGCTTTTTTTAAATACATTCCATTATTGCTAAAATTTTTATTAGACTGGAATACTTTTTTATTTACATTTTTGTTTGTAAATTGTTTATCTATTGAAATAATTATTTCTTCTTCTGTTTTAAGAGAATATTTCCCCTTAGCTGAAATACTTATAATAAAATTTTTTGTTTTTTTTAGTTTTACTTCATCATGAGGATTTAATATAATTTTTTCATATTCATTTTTATTATCTTCTATTTTAAATAAAGTACTAAAACACCTTATATTTAATCTTTGACCTCAATCTCAAAAACTAAATAAATGAGCTCAAAGTTCTATTTCTATTTCTCCATTTGTATTCGCTTCAAAATATGGAATTATTTTAGTAGAACCATTGTCTTTTAAATTGATATGTTGCTCTGTTCATTTTGTTTTTCCTTCTTGTTTAGTTCTAACTTTTAAGAAGAAATTAAAAAAGTCTTTTTTATTAGTAAGACTGTAATCAAAATTAATTTCCCAAATAAATTTTCCTGATTCCGTTTTTATCCTTTCAAGTTTTATTTTAGAAGTAATATTTCTAAATTTAATTTCATTAATATTAAGATCTATTTTTTCACTTATTATCTTATCATCAATACCAATAGCATCTTTAAAAACACTCTTTTGGACTATTGGAGGAAATGTATTATTTATATTCGGATTTTGAATATACATTTAGACCTCATACTTTTCAAAAAAACTATTTATAGCTTTTTTTCTAATTGAATAATAAATTGATCT
Source organism: Metamycoplasmataceae bacterium (assembly GCA_051655145.1). Taxonomy (GTDB): domain Bacteria; phylum Bacillota_I; class Bacilli_A; order Mycoplasmatales; family Metamycoplasmataceae; genus UBA710. Next base: position 5,429 of record JBOFZK010000062.1, on the reverse strand, counting down.
TGATCATAAAAGATCTGATCATCCTACATCATCTTTAAAGACAAAATCATGAATAATTAAAGAAATTGATTTTGAATCAAGTTGTAATATTGTTTTTTCAAATTTAGTTATGTCTGGATATTTATAATTAAAATTTTCAATTGATAATACTTCAAAATCATCAATTATATTCGTAAGCCTCTTAAGTGCTTCGTCAAAATCATTATAATTATTTAAATATAATTTACAAAGTTCTTTTAATATTTTTTGCTTAATTGAAGAAGAAGACTTTTCTTTTGGTTTATAAGTTATATTTTGAGTTTTCATTTATTCTCCCGTGTTATTTATTAATAACATTAAATAAATGTAGAAAAAGAGAAGAAAAAAAATAAATATATATATAAATATATATATTTAAAAAATTAAAAAATTGTTTATAAATATAAAAATGTTAAAAACTTTTTGTTATTTACAAAAAATTTTATTACTCTTTTTCCTTTTCGCCTTTTTGATGGCAGAATTTACAACGAGCTTCATATTCTTGTGTATCTCCTACTTCTCAAAGGTTTTTACTTTTGTTTTTTCTAAAAGAAGCTCCTGCACAAGATTTACATACAAGACAAACAGCTTTTAATTTTAATACTTCATCAGCTATTGACATGAAATTAGCCATTAATGGAAATGGTTTTCTTTGAAAATCTTGATCAAGACCAGAAATTATTACATTTGTTCCTTTATTTGAAATTTCTACAACAAAATCAAAAAGTTCGTCATCAAAAAACTGGGCTTCATCAATTACTAAAAATTTATATTCATTATTGAATAAAGATTTTATTTCCTTAGTCGATGAAGCTAAAAAAGAAGAAATTTTGTCTCCATTTCTTGAAGTTATTTCGGTTTTTGAAAAACGATCGTCATAACTATGTTTAACAACTAATGTTTTTAATTCAGCATAAGATAAGATTGTTATTCTTCTGATTAATTCAGCTGATTTTCCTGAAAACATTGGACCTGTTATTATTTCAATATTTCCACTATTATGTTTTTTATACATTAATACCCCATTTTCTTCTCGTAATCTTCAAGTGTTCCTTTAAATAAGAATGAAGAATCATTTTTTATTTCAAGAATTATTGACGCTTCTTTTATTAGCGCCTTATTATAAGTTGTAAAAATACAAGGTGATTCATATAATCTTATTGCTTCTATTACTGAATCAATTGATTCTGAATCAAGATGATCTAATGGTTGATCAAAAAGAAGGAAATTATTTTCTAATAACATTAATCTAGAAAACATTAATCTAGCTTTTTCTCCTCCTGAACAATTTATTACATCTTTAAATACACTATCGCCACTAAAAAGCATTCTTCCTAAAAATGATCTCATTCTTTGATCGGAAACATCTTTATGTTCTTCTTTTTCATTGAGTATTGGTCATTTTCTTAATCATTATATCATTGAAATACCTTCATTAAAAAAAGGAGAATTATTTGAAGGGAAATAACCAAATTTTATTGTAGAACCTCATTTAAACGATCCTGTATAATTTGTTTCAATTCCACAAAGAATTTCTAAAAATTTAGTTTTAGAAATATCGTCATCACCTAAAATAACCATTTTATCTTTTTCTTTTAAAGAAAAGGAAATTCCATCAAAAAGAACTACACCATTTTTATCTTTAAAACCAAGATTTTCTACTTCAAGAATTTGCTTACCAACTTTTTTTTCAATTTCAAAACGAATAAAAGGATATTTTCTTGATGAAGGTACTATTTCATCAAGAGTTATTTTTTCTAAAGCTTTTTTTCTTGATGTTGCTTGTTTCGATTTTGAGGCATTTGCAGAAAATTTATCAACAAATGATTGAAGTTTAGCAATTTGTTCTGATTTTTTAAGATTTGATTGTTTTTGCATTTCAAGCATTAATTCTGATGATTCTTTTCAAAAACTATAGTTTCCTGAAAACATTTTAGCTTGACCAAAATCAATATCAACTATATTTGTACAAACTTCATCTAGAAACTCAGAATCATGAGAAACTACAACAACAACATTTTGATATTCAATTATAAAATTTGATAATCAATTTATTGCCTTAATATCTAAGTGGTTTGTTGGCTCATCCATTATTAATATATCTGGATTACCAAAAAGAGCTTTTGCAAGTAAAACTTTAATTTTTTCCGATGATTTTAGATCTTTCATTTGGTAGTTGAATTTTTCTTTTGCAATCCCAAGAGCATCTAATAAAATTTGAGCATCATTTTCAGCGCTTCACCCACCTTTTTGTCCATATAATTCTTCTAATTCAGCTGCTCTTTCGTAATCTTTTTCAGTCGCATTTTCATTTTCATAAATTTTATTTTTTTCTTCTTGAATATGAAAAAGGTCAATGTTGCCCATAATAACTAATTCAGTAGCATCAATATCATTATATTTATTATGATCTTGTTCTAAAACGGAAATTCTTTTCCCTTTTTCAACTATTACTTCTCCTGAAGTTGCTTCAATTTCTTTAGACAAAATTTTAAGAAAGGTAGATTTACCTGCTCCATTAGCTCCTATAATACCATAGGTATTTCCTTCTAGAAACTTTAAATTAACATCATTAAATAATTTCTTATCAATAAAAATTTTTGATAAATTCCTTATTTCTACCATTTCAATCCCATCTTAAAAATTTGTTAAATAAAGAATTTAACATTTTATTATCTTTTTTTTATATCCCTTATTAATTTAAAAATTAAGAAGTTTTTATTGTTTTATCGTGTGAACCATCGATTTTTCTAATCATTATAGTACATCCGCCATTTTCAGCTAACGGTTTTACATAATCGATTGCTTCTTGTTTACTTGCTAAAACTTTTGTAACTTTTGCAGCATTACCTTTTTTAACTTCTCAACCTATTTTTTTACCAGATTTATCTTTTCTTGGTGTTACATAATATATGTTTGTTGTCGCTTTTTTATCTTGTTTTTCTTGCATATTTTTCTCCTCTATTTAATTATCTTCACATTTACATGTATCGGCTTTTAATGATCAAGTTTCTAAGCAATATCTCGAACAAAAAGTACCAACCACATAACCTTCATATTTTTCAATATCCGAAATTTGTTTGTTACATTCTTGACAAGTATAATTTTTGTTTTCGCCTGGTTTCATTTTTTTCCTAATTTTATATTTATCTAAATGTTAATATATAATATAATGATAATATATTTTTTGATATTTAAATGTTTTTTTTATCAATTAAAATATCTTGTTTATAAGCTAAAGCGGCCGATCTTAAGGCTTCTGATTTTGTAAAGAATGGTAAATTAAAGTCTTCCATTTGATAAAATTTAATTTTATTTTCTTTCATAAGAGTAAATAATAAAATAAAATCACTTAAATCATTACCAATTAAAATTGCTCCTAGTAATTCATGTTTTGAATTTGTAAAGACTTTTATTCTTCCGACATCATTTTTAAATGAAGATTTATAATCTCCTTTAAATTCAAAAATAAATTCATTATAAGCGATTTTATTTTCATCAATTTGCTTTTTACTCATTCCAAAAAATGAAATTGCTGGAGAAGTATTTAATGATCAACAAAAATCAAAATTATTAAATTTTCTTTTATCTTTTTTTAGAAAATAATTAGCTAATAAAGTTGCTTGATAAAAACCTTGATTAGCAAATTCTTGAATACCATTAGTTCCACCTATAGCAAAGAAGTTTGTATTTCCCTTCATTTTAAATGTTGAATCAATTATAAAAGCATTTTTAGAATTTTTAAACAAATTAATTTTTGAATTTATTTCTGTTGTTGGAATGATGTTTTCAGTCAAAATAATTTTATTAACTTCAATATTTTTTTCAATATTATTATTTGCAAGAGTTATTCTTATAGAATCATCACCAGTTCTTAAAAGAGATTTTGGAACCATTTCTAAACATCAATCAATATTAGGATTTGAATATTCTTTTTTAAGAACTGCTTCTATTTCATCATCTAAATCATTAAGTGGATTAACATTTTTATCAATTAAATGAACTCTAGATCCTAATTTAGAAAATGCTTGTCCAATTTCAATAGCTGTTGCATTTGTTCCATAAATTGCGATACTTTCATATTTTTTAGAAATTTTATTTATATCATCAGATGTCATAAAAAAACTTTCAAATCCTGGTTCAACATTCGAAGAATCAAAATGAGATCCTGTTGCAAATATTAAATATTTAAAAATTATTTTTTCTCCATTAATAACTAAAGTATTTTCATCTTCTATTTCAACTTCGCCTTGTTTAAAAATAATTCCTTGTTCTTCTAATTTATTAATTGCATTTTCCTCATTTAATTTTTTATTAAGAGAATTAATTCTAAAAGGGAAAGAATTAAAAAAAGCATTAGGATCAACTTTAAGTGTTTCAGCTTCGATAGCCATTTGAGAAAACATTTTAATATTTAATGATGACTTAATACCTGGAAGGTTTTTATCAATTAATAAAACCTTATTTTCAGGTGAAGCAACTTTTTTAGCAAAAGTAAGTCCTGTAAGTCCAGCACCTAAAACAATATATTTAAAAATTACTTTATCTTCATTTTTAGAATTATCTTTTTTGTTTTTTCTTTTCACTAATTTTATCCTTATAAAATATTTATTAATTTATTAATTATATCAAAATTATATATTCATTTTTTGCTTTATTTGTTAAAATTATTTTAATGGAATATTTTAATTTGAATTTAAGTAATTTTAATCTAGAACAGGATTGAAAAATTTTAGTCGCACTAATTATTGGTTTATCTTCTGTTGTAATTTTTTTAATTTTAACATTACTTTTCTTTTTTAGAAAAAGAAAAAAAATTTCTAAAAATAAAAAAATAGGAAATGAAGCTGAAGAAAAGATAAATAAACTATTAAATGCTTGAGCATTAAAAAATAATAGTAAATACATTGCTAGTTCATTATTTAAATATGATAATTATCTTTTTGAAGTAGATGGGATTCTTATATCTCCAAGGTCATTAATTATAGTTGAAGTAAAATCAATAAATGGAATTATAGAAGGTGATTGTCTAGAAACAAAGTGATTCAAAATTTTAGGAACTAAAAGACATGAAATAAATTCGCCTGTAATGCAAAACGAAAAACATATTAGTCATGTTTTAAATATTATTGGAACAAAAATTCCAATTCTTTCAATGATTATTTTTGATGATAGAACCGAGGATATAAGAATTAAAAATAATCCTTCTTATGTAATAGTTTCTAAATTTTCAGACATAGATAATGTTTTATCTCAAATAGATAAAGCTTTATTGCCAAAAATTAATAATAATGAAATTCATGAAATTTATAATAAACTTAAGCTTTGTTCAACTAATTCAAAAAAAGACCTTGAAAAATTTGAAGATTTTTTTAATAAAAACTAATGAAAAAAGAAGACCTAGAAGAAAG
>JBOFZK010000061.1:0-1013 GCA_051655145.1 Metamycoplasmataceae bacterium | reverse complement strand
AAAGCCCCGTGTTCAGCAAAAGGACCATTTAGAATTTCTCAATTCTGTGCAAATGAGGTATAATGCAATAGATACAACTTCACATTTTATATAAAACTAGGACGAAGTAGCAAAAACTGTTGATGCGTCAGGAGTATGTATCTAAATATATATCCTAAATACCTTCATGTGTATATTTATTTATATTTCTTATTTTAATTTTACTTTATTTTCTTTACTTTAATCTTTTACTGTGAGCAACTGGAACCAAACAATTTCCCAGTGGGATCAATAAAGGATTTTGATGATGATCCTAAAAACTTTTTCCTGGCTTAGTTTGCCGATTATTTTATTAATAACTTATTGATTGCTATTTAAATATTTAAAAGTATTGTATCAGATTTAAATATCATGATGTTTTTTAAAACTATCTCCAGGGGTGTTGTTAGGGGTGTAACCGTAAAACCCAAATTTTACGGTTCGGTACGTACCTCAGTTTTTAAGTCACAGTTTTGGTTCGATTAATGTTTAGGGGGAAGAAACGCAAAACATAAAATTGCTTGTAATTTTTTTATTAACACAGTTTAATTTAATTAATTAATAATATTTGTGATCAACATTTAAATACTTAATTTTTTTAATATATAGTATATTTAAAGTGCCTGATTGGCTGAATAATATATAAAATAATATTTATTAAAATTTGTATAAAAATTGAATGTTAAATTAATGCAATACATTTTTATTTCATTTATTATATTGAGTAATCAATTAAATTGGCACAATTGTATATGTAAGTCTGTGTTTTATATTTAAATATTAATATTTTCTAAAGATATGATCTATTTCACTGTTTTACTTATTTCAGCAGACTTTAACCTTCCATCCTTCATTCATTCTCTCCCTCGATATGCAGAATGGTCAGGACTATGCTAAAGAGAGTATTTTATTTCACTGCAAGTTGTATCCTGCCTATAACTATGTTTGTGACAACAAAAAAATCTTGAATCTTGAATCCATAGCGCTAGCATGAG
>JBOFZK010000060.1:0-1226 GCA_051655145.1 Metamycoplasmataceae bacterium | reverse complement strand
GTTGCACAAATAATTGCTGCTAAATTACCCTTGTTTACATTTTACAATGTTTACAGTTTATTTGCACTAATCTACTGTACTGGGGTTTACTGTCTCATTGTTTTGTTTGCAGTGTTGTCTGCACACTTTCCCTTTATATAGTGTCCTAGTTAGGATTGTGTTATTCTGTGTTCATTTGTGTTGTGTTGCACCTTGGTCCTGTAGTCATTAGTGGACAATAATTAATACAATAAATGCAGCGAGTCACCAATCAGGATGAACGCATGGACGAGCTTCTCTGCATCGGATATAGACAACATGTTTCTTAACTTAGAAATATTTCTAAGGTGAAAGAAGGCTGTTTTTGTAACTTGGTTGATATGATTTTTGAAAGACAAGTCGCTGTCTAAAATAACACCCAGGTCTTTTACCGTTGAACTAGTGGTTACAGAACATCCGTCTAAATGCAGGTTGAGATGCTGGAGCTTCTGTATACTAGTTTTTGGGCCGATGTGAGAGATGTATGGATAACTGAAATGTATGGATAACTGACTACTACTACTACTACTACTGCTACTACTTCTACTACTTCTACTACTAATACGACTACTACTATTGCTACTACTGCTAATGCAAATAGTACCACATTAATAGAAATGAGAATAATGCTTGTTATTTTAATAATAATCATGGGCCATTCCTACAATAGTCATGCTATATTTCTTGTGTGTTGACAAGTATAGTACAAGATTAATGCTACTACTACTACTACTACTACTGGTAGTGGTGGCAGCAGGGCAGTGGTAGTCCAGTGGTTAAGGCTCTGGGTTACTGATCACAAGGTCAGCGGTTCAAGCCCCAGCACTGCCAAGCTACCACTGTTGAGCCCTTGAGCAAGGCACTTAGCCCTGTCAGCTCCAGGGGCGCCGTACCATGGCTGACCCTGCGCTCTGACCCCAGCTTCCAGATGAGTTGGGATATGCGAAAACTCCATTGAACACCTTCACCACAGCAGATGTCTGCGCAGAGCTTACATCATCATCAAGGACTCTTCACATCCCAGTCATAAACTGTTTAACCTCCTTCCATCACGAAGGAGATACAGAAACTTGCGCACCAGAACCAGCAGGTTCAGGGACAGCTTTTTATCATCCACCATCACACTACTGAACTCTACACTACACCGCTAGATCATTACAAAACAAAACACAAAACAAAACACTGTATATAACCTCTGTACTATACAT
>JBOFZK010000059.1:0-14232 GCA_051655145.1 Metamycoplasmataceae bacterium | reverse complement strand
CTTATTTAAAGATGATTTTAAAAATATTTTTAATGTATTTAAAAAATACTATCCTGAACATAAAAATTCTTATGTTGATGTAATGATAACAAATAATAAAAAAATGAAAAAAATTTCAAAAAATTCTAGAGGAATAAACAAAGAAACAGATATTTTATCATTCCCATTTGATGGGTTTATTAACTTTAATAATGATGTTTCAAAACCTTTAGGAGAAATAATATTATCTTATGAGAAAATTCAAACACAAGCAGATGAACTCAACCATTCTATAAGAAGAGAATTTTGTTTTCTTTTTACACATGGATTAATACATCTTTTAGGATATGACCATAAGGCTAATATTGAAGAAGAAAAAGAATTTAATAAAAAAGTCTATAATATTATTAATGAATTATCAATTAAAAGATATTAATTATTAAAGAGGTATTATGTTAGAAAAGTTAATAAAATTAGCAAATAATTCATATGCTAAATATTCAAATTTTAGAGTGGCTTGTATTATCGAACTAAAAGACAAAATAATAAAAGGTGTAAATGTTGAAAATGTTTCATATCCAAATTCAACATGCGCTGAAAGATCTGCAATTTCAGTAGCTTATTCTTTAGGGGTAAATCTTAAAGAAGCGATAAGAGTTCATGTCTTTTCTCCTGATTCAAAAGAAATTCTTCCTCCATGCGGTTCATGTAGACAAAATTTAGCAGAACATTTAGATTACAATATTGATGTTGTAATGTATAGTAATGATGGCAATTTTAAAGTTGAAAAGCTTTCAAATTTAATTCCTTATAAAGTTGAATTAAAGGAATTAAAGGTTAATTAGTGGATAAAAGAATTTGCTTTATTTCAATAATCGGAAGACCTAATGCAGGTAAATCTACATTGCTTAATAATATTCTAAATTATAATTTAGCAATCGTTTCATCAAAAGCACAAACAACTAGAGATCAAATAATTGGAGTTTATACTAATGAAAATTATCAGTTAATTTTTACAGATACTCCTGGAATCCATAAAAAACAAAGTGTTTTTGGTGAGACTTTAAATAAAAAATCATTTGAGTCAATAAATGAAAATGATTTAATTTTATTTTTACAACCAGCAAATGAAGAAATTTGAAGAGGGGATGATTTTATATTAGAAAAAATAAAAGATTTAGAAATTCCTAAAATTGCTCTTATTACTAAAATTGATTTAATTAATGATCCTAAAATTATTCAAGAAAAAAAAGATTATTTTTTAGAAAAAAATATGAACGATGTTATTTGTATTTCGAATAAAAATAAAAAATCTATTGATGGATTAATTAAAGAATTATATAAATATACTTATGAATCAGAGTTTTTTTATGATCCCAATGATATAACAGATAAGTCTATTGCATTTTTAGCAAAAGAAAAAATTAGAGAGAGTGCTATTAACAATTTAAGAGATGAAATTCCTCATGCAATATTAATTGAAATAGTAGGTTTTGATGAAAGTGATGAAAATAAAACAAAAATTGAAGCAAATATTATTGTTTCAAAAGAATCGCAAAAAGCTATTTTAATTGGGAAAAATGGTTCAATGATTAAAAGAATCGGTTCTGATGCGAGAAAGAAAATAGAATTACAATTAGATAAAAATGTTTATCTTCAAACAAAAGTTTTAGTTGATAAAAATTGAAAAAATGATCCTAAAAAACTTAAAAAATATGGTTATTAATTTTTTTTATAAGAATTGCGCCACCATTATTAATGATTTCATAATTTAAACCATCTTTTTCATCTAAAATATCTATTGCAATAATATTCATAGAACCGAAACCTTTTCCGGTTATTATAATAGCTTCATCTTCATGGTCATCATATTCAAATTCAAGAATAAAATTTAAAACTTTAGCTACTGCTTCATTTTCTGTATAACCATGTAAATCTAATGACAACATTATTGATTATTTTTAACAATAAAATCTCTAAATAATTTATCTATTATTCTTGATTTTAACTCTTCCTTTTTAACTTCTTCTTTTAGTTTTTTGATTTCTTCTTTAGTTTTTAAACCTCTATATTTAGCAATTAATTCATATTGATCATCATAATCTTTATCTTTAGGTTCGATTTTCTCATCTTTAACTACTTTAAGGAAAATAAAAAATTGTTTAACTGACTCTTCTGCTCTTTCAAACATTTCTTTTTGGAAACTTTTTTCGTCTTTCCCTGTCATTGCTATATAATCTTTTCTTTTCATTCCAAATCTTTCAATATTTTTATCAAGTTCTTCAATTAGTCTTTGGAATTCTTTTAATGTTATTGTTTGAGGTACTTCAAATTTATTTTCTGAAATAACTTTTTTCATAAATTCATCTAAAAATTTTGTTTTAGTTTTTTCTTCATTTTCTCTTTTAGTTAAATCATATAAATATGCTTTAAATTCTTCAACTGTTTTTACATTTTCAATATTTTGTCTTTTAACAAATTCATCATTTACTTTTTCTTGTTCTTTAAATTTAATAGTACTTATTTTAATTTCAAAAATTGCTTCTTTACCTTTTAATTCTTCAGCATGATAATCTTTAGGGAAATTAACTTTTATTTCATAATCTTTATCAATAGTTTTTCCTATTAATTTATCTTCAAAACCAGGAATAAATGATTTTGAACCAATTATTAATTCAAACCCTTTTGCTTCTCCACCTTCAAAATATTTACCATCAATTTTTCCTTTAAAATCAAAAATAATTTGGTTTCCATTTTCTACTTTAATATCTTTGCCTTCTTTTGGAAGTCAAAGAGAAGATTTAGAAGCATAATCTTCTACTTGTTTTTCAACACTTTCTTTTAATTCTTTTTCAGTCATTAATTTATATGGTAATTTAAGACCTTTATATTTTTTAATTTCAATATCTGTAAATATTGGATAAACATAAATTATTTCTAATTCCTCATTAGAAACTTTTTCTACTTTATATGTTGGAGATGAAAGAATTTCATCTGTTTCTTTTATTTCTTTAAAAGCTTCTTTTGCCCCTTTATCTAATAATCCTTCGATTGCTTCATACCAAACATCAGAATCAACTATTAATTTATTTTTAATAGCGAATTCTTTAGGAACAGCACCTTTTCTAAAACCTTTTGCAGATAAAGCTTTAAGCATTTTATTAAATGATTTTTCTTGTTGTTTTTTTCATTCAGTTTTATCAAAAATAACTGTTATTTCTAATTCTGATTTTTTCTCATTTAATTCTCTTTTTAATTTCATAATTTTCTCTTTTCTTAATTTATTTTTTTAATTATTATTTATAATAACTGAAGATATTTTTTTAGCTATATCACTTAATTTTTCTTCACTTATTTTTCCTAATAAAAAATTACTTACGTTGATAAGATCTTTTGTTATATCTTTATATTTTAAATCTATATTATCTGGGAATAAACTTGATACAAACATAATTAAAGCTTCAACAGAGATTCTTTTAACAATAGTATCTTTAATTTCACTATTTAATTCAATATCATTTATATTTTTTGAAACGAAATCACTTTGAAAAATAGAATTACATTTTTTAGGATTAAATGTTTTAGTTTCTATTTTAAAATCAAAATCAATTTTTTGATTTATTAAATTTTCAAAAATTACTGTTTTAATATTTTGTTTTATATCTTTTGAATTGAATGCTTTTTCAAAATCTTTTTCATATCCTACTCAATTAAATTTTGGTATTTCATTGATTAAAAATAATCTTTCCCCGCTTATCATTCCATCTTCTTTTTTGAAAATAGCATCAATAATTTCTTCTCTAGTAACTGTTTTTTGTTTTCCCTTTTCATCAACTAACAATTTTTTCTCTAATTCCTTCATTATTGTTTCATAATTTTGAGGAATATATGGCATCGCTAATTCTTTTTTTAAAATTAAAATTGCTTGTTGTTTATCTGTTTGAGAAATTTTTTTAATTTCCTCAATAACTTCATCGTAATAATTTTTCTCGTTCATAATATTAATATTTTATATTAAATTTATTTTAATTAAAAAAATAAATTAAAAAGCCTCTATTTAAAAAAAAAAAAAAATGGCGATCACGGGAGGATTCGAACCTCCGACCACATGCTTAGAAGGCACGTGCTCTATCCCCTGAGCTACGCGACCATTTTATATAAGTAGTATTATAATATAAAAATAAAATTTAAAATAATATTTAATGATAAAATTTAAAAATGATTAATGATATAAGAGTTCAAAAATATATATCGCAAGCCGGAGTTGCTTCAAGAAGAGAAGCTGAAAAATTAATTATTGAAAAAAAAGTAAAAATAAATGGAAAAATTGCTGAGCTTGGAGATAAGGTTAATAAAAATGATAAGGTTTTTGTTAATGGCGTTCTTATAAAAGAAATGCCTGATTTAAAATATTATTTATTAAATAAACCTAAGAAAACTATTTGTACTTTAAAAGATAATTTAGGAAGAACTCTTGTCACCTCTTTAATTAATGATAATGATTATTTATTCCCTGTTGGAAGATTAGATTTCAATACAACAGGAGTATTGATTATTACTAATGATGGAGATCTAGCTGCAAAATTAACACACCCTTCATATGAAATACCAAGAGTATATAGAGCAAGGCTAAATGAGAAGCTTACTTTAAATGAAATAAAATTTTTAAATAGCGATAAAGTAATTGTTAATGAAAAAAAATCAAAGCAACAGGTTTTGATAATTGAAAATAGATCTTATCAAGTTACTTTACATGAAGGATCTTATCACCACGTTAAGAAAATTTTTGAAACAGTCGGAAAAAAAGTTATTGATCTTAAAAGAGTTTCTTTCGGTGGAATTACTTGTGAAAAATTAATGGTAGGAGAATATAGAAATCTAAAACCATTTGAACTTAAAAAATTAAAAATGCTTGTTGAAAATAAAAAATAATTATTTTAAACTATCAAAAATATCTTCGCCAATTTCAGCCATTGGAACACCAAAATTTTTAGCTACAATATTTCCAAGAGTTGCTAATGATTCAACATCAGGTAATCTTTTGAATTTACCTTTAAATGATTTAGAGTAAATTGTTGCTGGAAGATATTCTCTTGTATGATCTGTTCCTTTATATGTTGGATCATTTCCGTGATCTGATGTTATTAATAATAAATCATCTTCTTTTAAGGTATTAATAAGTTTTGCTAATTTAATATCAAATTTATTAATATTTTCGGCATATCCTTCCGGTTTTCTTCTATGTCCATAATGAGAATCGAATTGAACTAAATTTAAAAATATAAATTCATTAGTTGTATTTTTAGAAACTAAATCAATAGTAATGTCCATTCCATCTTCATCTCCGTTTGAGTGATGTGATTCAGAAATACCTTGATCATTAAAAATATTTGGTATTTTCCCTATCCCAATTACTTTTACACCGGCATCTTGCAACTTGTCTAAAATTGTTTTTTGAGGAATAACACAAGCATAATCTTTTCTATTATATGTTCTTACAAATTTTCCATTTTCTTCTATATAAGGTCTTGCAATAATTCTTCCTATATTTCATTCTGGTTTTGAATCACAAATTTCTCTTGCTTTTTCACAATAATAATATAATCTTTCAACTGGAATATCTTTTTCATTTCCACATATTTGTAAAACTGAATCAGCTGATGTATAAACAATAATTTTATTATTATTTTTTTCATCATTTGCATATTTATCAATAATATCAGTTCCTGATGCAGGACAATTACCAATTATTTTTCTTCCATCTAAATATTTTTCTAATTCTGTAATTAATTCTTTAGGAAATCCATCAGGAAAAACTGGTTTAGGAATAGTAGTATAAATACCCATCATTTCTCAATGACCTGTTAAAGTATCTTTACCATTTGAAATTTCATGTACTTTTGCTGTATATCCTATTTGCTCTTTTATTTTTCCAGCATTATGAATATTTGCTATTGATGTAATTCCTAATTTTTTTCATGTAGGAATATTAAGTAATCCTGTTTTTGAAACATTATAAAATGTATCAACACCAATATCTCCAAATTTTTTTGATTCTTTATCTTCACCAATTCCAAGCGAATCAGTAACTATCATTATTATTCTTTTAAATTTCATTTTTTACCCCGGTCATCTGTGATATGGTGCCATTTACAAGATTTGAACTTGCGACCCCTTCCTTACCATGGAAGTGCTCTACCCCTGAGCTAAAACGGCTTTTCATATAAAATTATATTAAATTTTTATTTTTTATTTTTTTTTATTATATTCTTGAAGAATTTTAGCTAGTTCTTTAGGTGAAATATCTTTTTTAGATATAATTTCTTCTATTGCTTTTTCTTTAGCTTTTAAATTATCTTCTTTTTGAATATATTCATAATTATCTCTTAATTCTGATAAATTTTTTGGATAAATATTATGTCTTTTGGATATTTTAATTAAATAATCTTTTATTTCTTGGATTTCACTTTTATCATATGAATATTGTATTCTTGATTTATATTCTTCTGGAAGTTCTTTATCGTTTTTAGCTATATAAGAAATAACATATTTTCCTCAAGGATCATTTATATTGAAATCATCAATAAAATAATATTTTAACAAGTCCTTTTGTTTTATAAAACTAATAATCATTCTTTCAGTATATTTAAAAATTAATTCTTTTTGTTCTTCCGTATTATTTTGTTTAACTATTGGTTTATTATCTAAATCTGGTTTATTATAATTTAATGTTAAATTTAGTGTTTTAACAATCTCAAAATAATCTATTGATAATTTATCAGCTATATCTTTTATTATTTTTTTTTGAATAATTTCTGGAGCAAGTTTAATAACTTTTTTTACTTCTTCTAAAAAAGGCATAATATTATTTTCATTTTTTAAATCAAAATTTTCTTCTATTTTATTAATAATAAATTTAAATGATGAAATACTTTTTGAAAAAAGTGATTCAATAATTTCTTTACTTTTTTCATACTTATTAATTATTTCATCAGGATCTTTAGCATATGTATTTATAATAACGGAGGTTTCTATTTTTGCTTTTATTAAATCAGTACAAATTTTTAAAGCTGCTTGTTGTCCTGCTATATCACCATCTAAAAAAATAATTATTTTTTTATTAAGTAATTTTTTTATATGATTTATTGTTAGATTAGTTCCCATTATAGCAATTGCGTTTTTCATACCTATTTTTGCAAGAGCTATAACATCCATATAACCTTCACAAATAATAACTTCTTCTTCCTCTTGCTCTTTTATATAATTGAAATTATAAAAAATTTCATTTTTTTTGAAAATTAAAGATTCTTTAGAATTAATATATTTAGGACCTGGTTGATTATCATCTAATTTTCTTCCGGATAATCCTACAATGTCTCCAAAATCATTTTTTATAGGGAAAATCACTCTATTAGAAAAAATAATATTTTCTTTTTCATCAACTAAAAAACAATTTATTATAGTTGCTAAATCATGCCCTTTTTCTAAAAGAAAGGAAAGATAATTTTTACTATTTTTATCATTTATTGGAGAATAACCAATATTAAATGTTTTTAATAATTCCTTATTTAGTTTTCTTTTTAATAAAAAATTATTTAATTCAGAGTCTTTATTTCTTTCTTCTTTTAAAATTGAATATGAAAAAAATGAAACTACATCTTTAAAAACCTCAATCATTTTTTCTTGTTCGTCTGTATATTTTTTTTCATCTATTTTTTCATAAAAATTATCTATTTCAAAATTATATTTTTTATTTAAATAATTAATAACATCTGGCATTTTCATTTTTTCAAATTCTTTTAAATATGTAATTACATTCCCGCCAACGCCACATGAAAAACATTTGAAAATTTTCTTTTCTCTAGAAATAGAAACTGATGGGTTAGAATCATTATGAACCTTACAAAGAATCTTTAATGAATTGCCTGAGGAAACAATAGTAGAAAAATCGCTTATTACTTCTACAATATCAATATTATCTATAACTTCTTGTAATTTCATATTTAAATTATAAATAATTTTCTATTTCAGTTATTTTAATTCTTTTTTGTTGCATATCATCTCTTGTTCGAATAGTTACCATTTTATCTTCTAAACTTTGGTAATCGAATGTAATACAATAAAATGTTCCAATAGAATCTTGTCTTCTGTATCTTTTCCCTATTGATCCAGATTCATCAAAAGTAACTGAAATATTTTTTTTAATTAATGAATGATAAATTTCAGTTGCTTCTAAAGATAATTTTTTAACAAGTGGAAGAATTGCAAACTTATAAGGACAAAGTTCCTTTGCTAGTTTTAAAACTATTCTTGTATCATTTTCTTCCACTTCTTCTTCAAAGTAAGAATCAATTAAAACAACTAATAATAATCTATCTAATCCAACGCTTGGTTCAATTACATAAGGAATTATCTTTTCATTTGAATTAGAATCAAAATAAAATTGCTTTTCTTCAGCAAGTAAATTATGTGCTTTTAAATCAAAATCTTTTCTATTTGATATTCCCATAACTTCTCCTCAACCAAAAGGAAAAAGAAATTCAATATCCGTTGTTCCTCCAGAATAATGAGCAAGTTCTTCTTTATCATGAACTCTTATCCGAACATCTTTTTTATTATTTAAAAATGATGAAACGAATTTAAATGATTTATCTACATAATATCTATATCATTTATCAGCTTCTTCAGGAAAGGTAAAAAATTCAAGTTCCATTTGTTCAAATTCTCTTGTTCTAAAAATAAAATTACCAGGGGTCACTTCATTTCTAAATGACTTCCCAACTTGACCTATTCCAAAAGGTAATTTAAGTCTTAAACTTCTTTGAACATTAGAAAAATTTATAAAAATTCCTTGGGCTGTTTCTGGTCTTAAAAAAGTTTTTGTTTTTTTATCTTCAATAATTCCTTGATATGTTTCGAATAATAAATTAAAATTTTTTATTTCATCTCAATCTGTTTTTTCATTATCATAAAAAGAAACTTCTTTTTTTAAAAATTTTTCAAGTTCTTCTTTTGATAAATTACTTGAATTCTTTTTTGTTATTTCTTCATAAATATGATCTGCTCTATATCTTTTATGATTTATTTTATTTTCAATTAAAAGATCAGTAAAATTATCTATATGACCAGAAGCTTTTCAAACATTAGGATTTAATAATATTTTTGAATCTATTGCAACATTATTTATTTCAGAACTTATAAAATTTTTTCATCATAATTGTTGAATGTTGTTTTTAATTAAAAGACCAAAAAAACCATAATCTCAAGAATTAGCAAGTCCACCATAAATTAATGAAGACTGAAATACGAAACCTGAATTTTTTAAATGAGTAGTTATTTTTTTAAAATCTTTATTTTTGCTCGAAAACATATTAAAAATTTATTAAGCAATTTCTTCTATTGTTTTTTTAATAATTTCTCTTTTTTTTCTCAAGTATTCTTCAGCTGTTATATATCTTAATTTAAATAATTTTTCTAATTTTTTTAATTTTATTTCAATTTTAGCTGTTTCAAATTTTTCATCAGAAAAGTCTTGTTCAACTTCTGAATATACCATTTGTTTTTGTGGAACAAATTTATTATTTTGAATTTCCTGAGGAACTTGGGAAATTAAATTTTGTTGTAAAGGCACAAATTGTAATTGTTGTTGTGGGGCATGCATTTGTTGTGTTGAAACTTGAAGTGTTTTTGTAACATATGGCATTTGATTTTGAATCATTTGTGGTTGAGGCACAGGTATTTGTTGTGTATATTGTTGCACAGGTATTTGTTGTGTTTGTTGATATGGTTGTGCAGCTACAATATGTTGAGGTTGAAATTGTTGTACAGGTATTTGTTGATGAGAATTATAATTTACTTGTTGATTTGGAACATTAAATTGAGTAGTATTGAATGGATTAAAGTTCACATTATGTGTTGCATCAACAGTTGATGGTTGAAAATTATTTCTATTTGCAAGTTTTTCTTCTGAAATCGAAGGAACTCTATTTATATTGTTTTGGTTAATTCCGAATTTGTTATTCATTATTTAAACTCCTTTAAATATATATAATATTATATTCTTTTTTTTGTTAAAAAATATTATTAACTTTTTTTTATATTAAAATTAATATAAATAAATTTGGAGAAATATGAGAATACTTGGGATTGATATAGGCGGAACAACTGTTAAGGGGTTATTAATAAATAGTGAAAATAAATCCATAATTAAAGAAGTTAAATCTTTTAAAACTGAACTAGGAAATGATTTAAAATGATTATTTGATAATTTAAATGATTTAGGTTTTTCTCAAGATAGTTATGATTTATTAGGAATTAGTATCCCGGGTTTTTTAAATCATGAAAAGGGAATTGTAATTTCTAGTGGCAATATGAAAATTAGTAATTTAGATGTCAATAAAGAAGTTAGCAAATATATAAATAAAAAAGTTTTTATTATAAATGATGCTAATGCTGCTGCTTTAGGAGAGCATTGAGCAGGGGCCGCTAATAATTTTTCTTCTTTTTTATATTACACAATAGGGACAGGAGTTGGAGGAGCTTTATTTTTAAATAATAAATTAATTTATGGATCACAAAGTTTTGCTGGTGAATTTGGACATGGGGGTTCATTTACTAATTATGATGATGAAATTTCTTGTGGGTGTGGATTAAAATATTGTATGGAAAAGGGTTCTAATGCAAAAGCATATAAAAATGAACTAAAAAAAATTTCCTTAAAAGAACCTAATTCTTTATTAGCTAAAAAAATAAAAGAAAAGGGTAAGGAGTTTGATCTTGTTGATGTAATTAATCTTTATCATGAAAATGATGAAAATGTTATTAGTGCTTTTAGTAATGCTTCTGATTCAATAGCAAAACATATCGCAACCTTAATATATTCTATTAATCCTAGCGCTGTAATAATAGGTGGAGGAATTTCTGGACTAGGTGATTCTTTTTCTAATTTAATTAAAAAAAGAACTTTATTATACGCAGATAATATAGTTCTTGAGAAAACAATATTTAAAACAGCTCTTTTAAAAAATACTGCTGGTTCTTTTGGAGCTGCTTATTGAGCAATTATTAATAACAAATAATTTATATAATTAAAATCTTTTTTTATTCATAATTTTTTGAATTATTCCAGAAATTAATCATATTGCTAAAAATATACTTGGAAAAATTAATAATCCTAAACTAACAGGTTGATAATATGTATTTATTCAAGTAAAAAATGGAGCAATATTATTTGAATTTATTTGTTTTACTTGTCCTAAAACAGAACCAACTTGATTTTTAATTTCTTCTAAATTTAAACTATTAAGATCAATTTTCAATTGTTTTAATTGAGTAATGCTTCGTAAAAGAGTTTCTTTTATTTCTGGTGGTAAATTATTTATATTAGGATTATTTAACTGAGCTTCTAATGTTGCTGTTGTTTCATTAAGTAAATTTACAATAGCATTATAATCAAATTTCTGCATGTTTTGAAAAGCACTATCTGTTTCATTTATTATATTATTAATGTTTGTATTTACATTATTAATTAAAAATAAAATATTCTCTTTAAAAAAAAATAACGCTACACCCAAAGCTATAAGAAGTAATAAAAGTATTACTGTTATTCCATATGATATGAATTTAAATATTTTTAATACCATAATAAAATTATATCATTTTGTTTTATATGAAAATTTTTATTTATTAATATAATTAATAATTAATTCTTTTTTCTATTTCTTTTTTAGCTATTTCAAAAATTTCTTTTTTAGATAATTTCCCATCAATAATAAAAAATCTTTCTTTATTATCATTAATAATTTCTTTATAACCACTATAAACATCTTGAAAAAAAGAAAGTGATTCTTTTTCTAATCTATCTAATTTTTCATTTTTTAATGATTTTCTTTTTATTGAATCTTCAGGAGATAAATCAATAAAAAAAGTTAAATCTGGAATGGTTTTATTTGTTCCTATTTCATTTAATTTTTTTATATTATCAATTCCTAAATTTCTTCCTTTTCCTTGATATGCTAGTGAGGAATCTATAAAGCGGTCACAAAAAACAATTTTATTTTCTCTTAAAGCTGGTCAAATTATTTTTTCTAAATGTAATCTTCTAGATAAAAGATAAGCTATTGCTTCTGACATTGGATCAATTTCATTTTTTATATCTAAAACAAATTTTCTGATTTTTTCGCTTTCTTTTAAGTTGGTTCCGCCAGGTTCTCTTGTAACAACTAATTTATTTAGTTTAATTAATTTAGAAAAATATTTTTCTAATTCTGTAACTAGTGTTGTTTTTCCACAACCATCTAAACCTTCAAACGTTATAAACATTATTTAATATCTTTCCTATTTTCTAAAGCATTTTCAAAAGAAATATTATCAACATATTGAAAAGATACTCCAAAAGGCATTCCTGTTGCTAGCTTAGTTATTTTTTTATGATTTAGTTTTTTAAGTATTTCAGATATTGTATATTGTCCTTCTTCAGTGTTGCTAATACCTATAATAATTTCATCAAATTTTTTTCCATATTCATTTAAAAAATCAAATGAATATTCTAATTTTTTGTTTCCTTTTTTGTCATAAATTAAAGGAACTAAAAAATATTTACCTAAAAAAAAATTTAAGTTTTCTATTTTTTCTATGTTGTTTTTATTTTCTAAAATTAAAAGTTTTTTTTCTCTTTTTTCATTTTGACAAATCGAACATAAATTATCTTCTGAATAAACAGAACAAAATTTACATATTTTTATATTTTTTTTTAATACATTTAATTCATTAATTAAATTATCAAAATCATTTATTTCCATATCTATAAAATTATTAATTATTTTTTCGGATATTGCTTTAGAAATTGAAAACTCTTTACTAAATAAATTAATTAAATTAATAATTTTTTCTGTTTTCATATTTATTTTGATTAAAAACCAAATCCTGAAGGGGCTTTTGGGGAATTTTTCTTATATTCATTTTCAATTTTTTGTAATACTTCGTTAATAGCTATGATTATTAAATCTTGTAATGTTTCTTTATCGCTTGGATCTACTAAAATTTCATTTATTTCTAAAGAAGTTATTTCTCTATTTCCATTAGCTTCAACTATAACACCTTGTTTTTCGACTTTAAAAATTGTATCTTTGATTTTTTGCTCTGCTTTAACCATTTCTTCTTGCATTTTTTTAGCTTGTTCAAGAATTTTATTCATATTCATATATTTCCTCCAAATTTATTTAGCTTTTAAAAATTTTACCAAATAATTGCTTCCCTTTTTCTCTTAAAAAATTATTTTTATTATTTTCAGATTGAACTAAAAGTGGTGGAAGCTGTTTTGGTTGAGGTAACTTTTCATTTTGTTTTAATTCTTTTCATAGATTTGCTGCAAGTTGAAAATCACTTTTACTAATAAAGAAAGTATGTAATGGAATTTCAAATATTTGTAATATATATTTTTTGAATACTGGGTCGTTTACTAATTGTAATAATTCATTAAGAATAAATTGTTTTTCAGTAACAAATAAAACAAAATTATTTGCACATGAAACCATATGAACATTTGTCATTAATTTAGAAATTAAAATAAATTCATCATCTGTTTTAGTTTTGTAATTATTAAATTTAGGTTTCATTCTTAACATTTCTTCTTTGTTTGCTAAAAGAAATAAATTAATAATTTCCATTTGTGAAATAGGTCTTGATTTTAATTTATTTTCCATTTCATTTTTATATAATGGTTTATTGTTAATTGTTTTTTCTTCTTTTGGTTTTTCATGCTCAACTTCATTATTGAAATAATAAGGACTATTATCAAGAATTTCTTTTGTTTTAGATTTTGAATTAATTTCTTTTTCAGCCTTTTCTAAAGCATTTATTTCATTAGTATCGAAAACTGGATTTTTATTAATTTCTATCTCTTGAGAATCTATAAGAGATTCATTTAATGATTTTAAAAGATCATCATTTTCATTTACTTCATTTAAAATACTTGTTGATTCATTTAAGAAATCATCTGTACTATATTTTTTTTCTGTATTAACAAATATTTTTGAATTAGTATTTAATGAAGAAAATTTAGAAGTATTTTCTTGTTGATTATTAAATTCGTCTTCTTGATAATTAAATTCGTCTTCTGGATTATGAGTGAATTCATTTTCTTGTTGATTATTAAATTCGTTTGTTTGATTATTAAATTCTTCTTCTTCTTCTTGATATTCTTGATAATTATTAAATTCGTCTTCTTCTTTAATATCATTATTAATTAATTCA
>JBOFZK010000058.1:0-1293 GCA_051655145.1 Metamycoplasmataceae bacterium | reverse complement strand
TATAATTTAACTAAATTAAGTTATAAATAAAAACAAATTTTTATAAAAAAGAGGAAATATGAATAAAAAATTATTAATTTCATTAAGTTCGGTATCTATAGCAGCTGTAGGGCTTCCGATATTATCTACCATTTCATGTTCAAGCGAAGCGCCAGCTATAGTTAATTTAACTATTAGCGCTAAAGCAAATCCTAGAATTACAAATGATGATATTACTACTTTGGAAAGAAATAATCTTCATGCTCAATTAATAGTTCTTCAAAAATTATTTGATGGTAAGGATCTTACTGCAACTCATCAAAAAAACTTTTCTATTTCAATTAGTAGAGTTAGAAGAGTAGTTACTTTAAATGCAAAATCTGGTTATACAATTGATGGTAAAAATAATTTAGTATCACACGTATATGCATTAGAAACAAATCCTCCAGCAGATACAGATTTAAAAATTACATTAAAACCATCACCTAAACTTACAAAAGAAGATATTGCTGCTTTAAAAGGAGCAAATAATAGTGCTCAATTAGCAGCTCTTAAAAAATTATTTGAAGGCGAAGGACTTACTTCGGCTAATCAAGATAAATTTACTATTTTAGTTGATGAAAGTAAAAAAATAGTTACTTTAACTGCAAAATCTGGTTATACAATTGATGGGAAAAATACTTTAGCATCAAATGCTTATGCAGATGATACAACACCTCCTACAGATACAGATTTAAAAATTACAGTAAAAACAGGTACAATTGATCTTACATCAATTGATCTTTTAGATTTATCAGGGAATGAAGTTACTAAACAAAAAGTAGTTCTTAATAAATTATTTGACGGAATTACTGATTCAAACTTTAATAATTTTACTTTTAAAATTAATAATAATAATATAGTTTTAACAGCAAAACAAGGTTATAACTTTTCTAGCAATCCAACATTAAATAAAAATTATAGTCCTATAAATAGTGCTATAAATATTACAGTAAAATCTGGTACTCCTAGACTAACAAAAACAGAAATAGCAAAATTAAAAGAACCACCAATTCCAGCTAATGCAGCAGATCAATTATCATTACTTTCTAGAGTATTTAATGGAATAGATTCAACAAATCAAAATTTTTTTACTATTGAAGTAGATGAAATATTTACTACTCTTGCATTAAAAACAAAACCAGGATTTGTTATTGGAACAGGTCCTAATTCTAAGTTAACACAAATAGTTTCAATATTTCAATATAATGGTATTTAATAAAATATATATTAATATTTATTTATAAAACAAAATTTTTAATGATTAAAATTGCT
>JBOFZK010000057.1:0-1555 GCA_051655145.1 Metamycoplasmataceae bacterium | reverse complement strand
TCACCACTACACAATTTCTCTTTCCATCTACACCATGAAAGAACAGTTTAAACCCACCTGTTCCTGGCCTTACTCCTTTTCCACTTGGTCTCCTGAACACACAACATATCTACCTTTCTCCTCTCCATCATATCAGCTACCTCTCTCCCTTTCCCCGTCATAGTACCGACATTTAAAGTACCAACCCTAACCTCCATTCTCCTACACTGCTCCTTTCCCTGCCATCTCTGTAGACGTCTTCCTCCTCTCCTTCTCCTCCTTCGGCCAACAGTAGCCCAATTTCCACCGGTACCCTGTCGGCTAACGATACCTGTGGCGGTCGTTGACCCGTTAACCCGGGCCTCGACCGATCCGGTATGAAATTCTTATTTGTGACCCGTATATTTGATTTGGCACATGTTTTTACGCTGGATGCCCTTCCTAACACAACCCTCCCCATTTACCCGGGCTTGGGACCGGCACTAAGAGTGCACTGGCTTGTGCATCCATAATGGCTCGGTTGCACACCTTTTTGCTTTTGATGACCTGATTGTTTGCATACCATGTGCCGGGTCCCTGTTGAGGCGAGATGTCCAAGTATGACAGCGTTGTCCTCAGCAGTTCCAATACATTTCTGTGAACATAATCATGTTTTTGGTCGTGAGTCATGTGAGCTCCAAAAATATGGATTGATTATGAAAGCTTGGATGTCAGTGCATATCACTCATCAAAAGCATGCTTTAGTTCGGTGAACTATTTGGTTTTTCAACATGTACAGGTTTCCTGTTTGATCATGATGGCACCCAGCACTCCTGTTCATGATCAGCACCCAGCACTCCTAATGTGTATGCAGATCATTAACACCTCTATTGCCTTCGTCCAATACCCATTTAAGATTTCTAAATTAACAGCTTACGCTTCTACTGTGGAAGCACGTTTGGTACCACTCGGACTTTGTTCATCTCATTTCCATTGAAGGTTCATTTGAGACCCACTGTGAAGTACCGCTAGAATCGTTAAATCAAAGTAAAAAAAGACAGCATAAGCAATGTGCCATTGTGTATTTACCAAGTCTCAGTAGATGCACCTTCTTACACCATACACCTTCTATGTTTGGTGAACTATTTGGTTGTTTTACATGAACTGGTTCCCTCTTTATTTGTGATGGCCAAGAAGAACAAAATTAGATTCAGTAGCATGAAGTAAAAATGTACTAAAAATAAAGAAATTCTGGTATGTTGCATATTGGAATTTTGAGTTTTCCCAATTTACACTGGTGCACACCTTTTTGCTTTTCTTCTTCTTCTTCTTTCGGCTGCTCCCATTAGGGGTCGCCACAGCGGATCATCCGTCTCCATACCACCCTGTCCTCTACATCTGCCTCTTTCACACCAACTACCTGCATGTCTTCCCTCACCATATCCTTAAACCTCCTCCTTGGCCTTCCTCTTTTCCTCCTAACTGGTGGCTCCATCCTCAGCATTCTTCTACCAATATAATTCATGTCCCTCCTTTGCACATGTCCAAACCATCTCAATCTCGCCTCCCTCACCTTGTCACCAAAACATCCTACATG
>JBOFZK010000056.1:0-23517 GCA_051655145.1 Metamycoplasmataceae bacterium | reverse complement strand
GTCTTCTTCTTTAATATCATTATTAATTAATTCAAAATCATTAGTAATTATTTTTGTAGTTGTTTGTGTTTGTTTAACTTTTTCAATATTTTGTGTTTTTGTTGTATTTGTATTAATATTTTTATTTAAACAAATTTTCATAAAAGTAATTTCAATAAGTTGTTGTTCATTTTCACTATATTTTAAATTTTTAAATAAATTTACAAATTCATTAATCATAAAATATGCATTTTCAACACTAATTTTAATATCATCAAAATTATTTACATCATCAAAATCTAATATTTCAGTTGAATTAGTATTTTTAAATAAAATAAAATTTTTAAGAAAATTTATTAATGAAGAAACTAACTTAACTTGATCTATTCCTTTATTAACTAATTTATTGAAAAGAACTAAAAGAGAAGAAAGGTCTTTTTTTTCTAAAAGAGAAATAATTTCAAATAACTTTTTTGAAGAAGTTATTCCAAAAATTTCATTAATATCTTTTTCTTGAATAAAACCATTAGAAAAAGAATTTACTTGATCAATAATAGATAATGCATCTCTTAAGGAACCATTTGCTAAATCAGCTACTATTTTAAGAGCATTTTCTTCATATTTTATATTTTCTTTATTTAAAATAAATTTAAGTTGTTTAATTTGTGCTTTTTTTGAAATTCTTGAAAAAGAATATCTTTGAACTCTAGATAAAATAGTAAGAGGTAATTTTTCAGGTTCTGTTGTAGCAAAAATAAAAATTGCGTGTTTAGGTGGTTCCTCTAATGTTTTTAATAGCGCATTAAACGCCCCTTTAGATAACATATGAACTTCATCTATAATATAAATTTTATATTTTCCTTTTGTTGGTAAAAAACTTATCTTTTCTTTAAGATCTCTAATTTCATTTACTCCATTATTTGAAGCTGCATCTATTTCAATAACATCTAAAGAGTTATTTATATTTACTTGACAAACTTGACAAGCAACATCTCTTTTTTCAGAATGAATGCAGTTAATTACATTTGCAAAAATTTTAGCAACGGAAGTTTTTCCTGTTCCTCTAGGACCGGAAAATAAATAAGCATGAGATATTTTATTAAACAAAAGAATATTTCTTAATGTTTTAATTATATTGTCTTGACCTACAACCTCATCTAGGGTTATTGGTCTGTATAATCTGTAAAATGCTTTATAACTCATATTTTTATTTTATCATTTTAAAAATTAAAGTAAAGGCAAAAAAATAAAAAAGAAAAATTTTGGTATATTTAAATTATGTAGTTAAGGAGAAATAATATGAATTTAGTTATAGTAGAATCTCCGAATAAAATTAAAACAATAGAAAAATATTTGGGTAAAGATTATTTTGTAAAAGCCTCTGTAGGGCATTTTTTAGAGATGGTTACAACAGGAAAAGATGGTTTAGGAATTGATTTTGAAACATGAGAACCTAAATACAAATTAGATCCTTCTAAAAGAAACGTAATAGATGATATAAAAAAAGCTATTGAAATAGCAGATTTTGTCTATATAGCAACAGATCCCGATCGTGAAGGAGAGGCAATAGGAGAAAATTTAGTTAGTTATTTTAAAATTCCTGAAAAAAAATATAAAAGAGTAAGATATAACGAAATAACAAAAGAAGCTATTAAGCATGCTATTGAAAATCCTGAAGATATCGATTTAAATTTAGTTAATTCTCAAAAAGCAAGAAGAATGCTGGATAGAATTATTGGATTTAAAACATCTAATTTATTAAAAAGAAAAATTAAAAATTCTAATGGAAAACTTTCTGCTGGTAGAGTTCAAACAGTTTGTTTAAAAATTATTATTGATAAAGAAAAAGAAATTACAGCTTTTATTCCAGTTCAATATAATTTAATAAAAGCAAAAATAAGTGAAAATAATTTTGCAAGATTTTATAGTTTAAATGGTCAATTTGAAAATAAAGAATGAGTAACAAAAGAAGAAGCAGAACAAATTATGACTAAATTATCTGGTCAATTAACTGTTATGAAAATGAGTACTTTACAAAAAGTTGATCCAAAAATTATTCCTCTAAAACAATCAGCTTTATTTAAAAAATGTAGATTATCATCTAAAGTAACTACAAATGCCTTACAAGCATTATATGAAGGGTTTGGAGATGATGGACTTATTTCATATCCAAGAACAGACTCTACTAGACTTTCAAATACATTTTTAAAACATGCAGAAGAATATATAAATAAAAAATATGGAAAAGAGTTTTTAGCAAAAGATATTAAATCTGTAGCAGGGGATCAAGATGCCCATGAAGCCATTAGACCGACTAATATGGAATTAACTCCAGAAATAGCTAAAGAAAAATATAATTTAAACGGAAGTTTATATAGTGTTTATAAAATAATCTATAATACTACAATTAGAGCGCTTATGACTCAGCCAAAAAGAGAAATTATAAAATATGAATTAGATGATAATGGAAATAGTTTTAGATTATCATTTTCAAAACTTATTTTTCCTGGTTATACAATTATAAATGATGAAGATGATGAAGCTGAAGATGAAACTATTAAAAAGTATGAAGTTGGAGAAAAAATTAAAGTTTTAGAATATCAAAATACTGAAAATGAAACAAAACCTCCTAGTAGATATACTGAAGGAACATTAATTGCTAAAATGGATGAAATTAAGGTAGGGCGTCCTTCTACTTTTTCTGAAATGGTTAATAAAAATTTAACAAGAAATTATATTAAAAAAGAAGGTTCTTCATTGATCCCTACAGAACTTGGTGAAAATGTTTTAAATAAATTATTAGAAGGATTTGAAAAACAATTTTCAGAAAACTATACAGCTCTTGTTGAAAAAGATCTAGATGAAATAGCAACAGGAATTGTTGACTATAAAAAAATAATGCAAAGCTTTTGAAATAAATTTGATGAAACATTTAAAACAGCACAAATTACATTAGAACAAACAATTTTAATTCCTAAATTAGTTGGAAGAAAATGTTCAGAATGTGGACATGAATTAATCTTTAAAAATTCTAAACAAAATAATTCAAGTTTTATTGGTTGCCAAAACTTTCCAAATTGTAAATTCACAGAATCTATAACCACTCCTAAAAAAAGATTTAGTTTTATTAAAAAGAAAAAAGAATAAAATTAAAATATGGATAATATTAATGAAATATTAAAAAAGTGGGTTTCTTTCTTCCCTAAAAAAGAAAAATATTTGAATAGATTAATTAGCAAAAATATACCAGAAAATCATGAATTTTTTAAAAAGTTTTCTTTTAATAATAATTTTTTATACGGAGAAAAGGGCCTTGGGTATGGAAAATTTAATATTTTAACAATAAGAGCTATTTGTTTAGCTCTTATAAAAGAACTTAGGCAAAATCAAGAAGAAAATATTGATATTCTTTTAGTATGCGATAAAGAAGAAAATGATTTTTTTCTAAAAGAGTTTGTTAAAGTTTTATCTGTTAATAAATGTGAAGGAACTATTTTTAAAAAATATAATCCCTTTGATAAAAAATTTGCTAAAAAAACAATGAAAAAACTTAATATTAAAAATTTAGTTTTTATCGAAACAAATGAATATGATAATAAAATTATTAATATATTTTTTATAAATGAAGAAAAAAATATTAATATTAAAAATATTTTTAATAAAATTTATGAACTTGATTTATTTGATATTGAAATTGACGAAAATGCTAGTCCAAGTGTTTTATCTAATACAAAAGTAATTACAGAATATGTAAATAGTATTTTAAAAATAAAAACTAGAGAAAATGACCAAAAAAATTTAAGAGTAGCTATTGCTTGCAATAATTCAGGAACCGGAGAAATTTTAAAAAAAATATTTGGTAATATGGATTATTTTTATGTTTATAAAAAATATAAAAAACATCAAAGGCTTAACCAAAATAAACCAAATTTAGAAAAAAGAGTATTTTGAAAAGAAATTATTTTCGCCAAAAAGAATAAGTGTGATCTTTTAATTTGTTCTCCTGATAATTCTTCTAAACTTTTTCTTTTTTCAACTGAAAAAAGATCGCTTATTTATTTTGATAATTATTTATTTCCTCTTTTCTTTTTAAATATTTTTATTCCAGAGTTAAAAAGAAATAATATTAATTTAAATAAAACATTTTTAGCAAGCGATATTCCTGCTTCTCCTTCAATTGATAAGTTAATAAATAAATATAATATTAAATTTTTTGTAGATAATGTTCCAACTCTTAGAGCAAATGAAAATCTTTTATTCTATTGAAATGATAATAAGTTTGTTTTTGGGGATGATAAACTAATTGAAAGTAGTTTTCATCATATTTTAATTAAGTTATCTGAAATTATTAATTATTTAAAAACACAAAATTCTAATGTAAATGTAGAGCTTAAAAAGATTTCTAGAATTTATGGAAATTCATTTAGAAATTATTTTTTCTTTAAAATTGAAAAAGAAAAAATAATTAATTATTTTTCTATAAAAGAAAATGAAAATAAATTTAAAAAAGTTAAAAGAAACTTAATTGTTAATGAAAGTGAAAATGATGAAGTTACTTTATTTAAGTTAGTTGATATTAATGAAGAATATAACATTTATATAAAATATCATTTTTCTTTAAATCAAGCTGTTTTTATTTTTACAAGCAATTATATAATCGAAAATAAAAAGAAAAAATTATTTAGTTCAATTTCTAATTATAATAAATATTTAAAAATAGCTAAATTACTTTTTAAAGATATTAATAGTTAATTATTTTTATAAATAAATATGTGGATCTAAATCAGTATTATTTAAAAAAGCATTTGAATCAGTTACTATATTTATTTTTTTATCTTTTATTATTTCTTTTATTATTTTTATAATTTCAGGTCTTATTCATTTTTGTTTTTCAGTGCTATCTAAGAAAATAATATTTGGTTCTGCATTTAATAAGATAGAAACGAAGTCAAAAAAATTTGAAATATTTTTTGTATTAATTGAAATTAAAAGATTTTTTCTACTTAAAAGATTAAGAATTGAAATTATTTCAGAATTTGAAATATTATTAATAAAATTAATATGATAAATATTGTTTTTATTTGCATTCATTAATTCAATAGAATTTAATATATCATAATCATTTACATCAATTATGTATGGGCCCTTTAAATTTTTTAATGCAAATTTTAAAAAATTATCAACTAATAATTCTGGTAAATTTAAATTATTAAAAATATCTTTTGAAAATAAAGATTCGTCTATATTAATAATTGGTTTTAAATAAGTTAAAGATTTTTTCTGGTTTTCATCAAAAATATCAATTTTTTTATATTCTTTTATATTTTCAGAAGAAATTAATTCTATTTGCTTTGAAAATAATAATTTAAATTCCTCAAATTCATTAAAATAAATATTTTTTTCACAAAATTCGAAATGTGTTTTTAATTCAAGTGATTTAATTATTGAAAATTTAATTCTTAAAATAAAATTATTTAAAATTTCTAAATTTAAAATATCACTCGCTTCAACTAAAGATGTTCCTCTAAAATTTAATTTTATAAATGAAATTACACTATTTTTTAATAGTAATTTATTAATTTTTTTCTTTAATTTAAATAATTCTTCTTTTGTTTCACAATAATAAATAATAGATAGAATTTGATTAATTATAAAAAAGTTAGGTTCTCTTTTTAAAGAGAATAATTTCTTAAGATTTAATATAATATTTTTTTTATCACAAACATCGAATGAATCTAGTTTAAAAGATACAAAAAGTTTATACTTTCCAGGTAAATTTATTAAATCATTTTTAAATAAAATAGATGGTTCTTCATCTTGAATTTTTCATTCTATATATCCATTAATATTTTGATTGGAATTATAATGAAAATATAAATTATAATTAATTAGTTTTTCATTTTTTTCCTCAAATGATAAATAAATATAATCTTTATTTTTTTGCAAAATTTTTATTGCATTTTCAATTTTATTTATTGTTTCATTATTAAATTTTTCAAAGAATTTCTCATAGGAAAATCATTGATTATTTATTATCGGGAATAAAGGAAAATTTTTATTACCAAAAAATATATTATTTTTAATAATTATTCTTTTTTTACGATCATCTAAAATAAAAAAAATTGCATCTTTTTCATTATGTAATATATTTTTGTTTATTTTAATTAAAAATAAAAATAAAAGAAAAAAAACTAAAATGAAAATAAATAATAAAATAGATAATATTGCATTAGTAATCATTTATTATCCTTTCTAATGAACTATGAGTTTTTAAAAATTGTTTTTCACCAACTTCTTTACTATCAAATTTAATTCAAATACAATCATCAGTTATATTTATAATTATACCTATTCCAAAGGTTCTATGTTTAACTTTATCACCTATCATAAAATCAAAAATATATCCTTTATCTGTTTTTTTAGCAGGGACATCGAAATGATACTTATCAATATTTAATCCCATCTCTTCTATAAATCTTGAAGGTTTTATTGGTTTGTTATTTAAATCATAACCACTTGAACAAGTAATATATAAATTTGTTTTTGCTCTTGTAATCGCAACATAAGCTATTCTTCTTTCCTCTTCTAGTTTTTCAATATCATTTGATTCAATAGCTTTAGCTGAAGGGAAAATATTTTCATTCATTCCTATAATAAAAACATTTTTAAACTCTGATCCCTTAGAATTATGAATTGTCATAAGGGTTACAGCTGAAATTTCTCCAGAATCTCCTTCATCTTTTTCTGTAGTTAAAGCAATTTCTTCTAAGTAATTTATTAATTTCTTATTTGGATTATTTTTTATTCATGTTTCCATTGATTTTAATAATTCATTAATATTTTCTAATCTATAATCTTCATCATTAATTTCGAATAATGAAAAAAATTTAATTTCTTTTAATAATGATTTTAAAACAACATCAAAATTATATTTTGAAAGTAATTTATTATGTTTAATTATTGTATTAATAAATTTTACTAAATTAACCTTTTCTTCTTTCGGTATATCTAATTCTTTTCAATGTAATTTAATAACTTCAAAAATAGATTTTTTTAATTCTTTCCCTTTTTTAATAAGCAATTCAATAGTTTCTTTACTGATATGGAAAGAAGGAATAATTATTATTGCAAGAAGATAAATTTCTGAAAAATCATATATTGTTCTTAATAAAGAAAATACTTGCATAATTTCTCTTCTTTTTAAGAACTTTTCTGAACCAATAATTTTGAAATGAGTAGACGATTCAATTAATGCATCTTCAATTGCCCTTGAATAAAAATTACTTCTAAAAATAATGCAAATATCTTTTAATTGATTTTTTTCTTGTTTTAAAAGATTAATTTTCTCAATAACTCATTTTGCCTCTGTTTCAGGAGATGAAGAATAGAAAAAATTAATATTCCCTTTTTCTCCTGATTCAGAAACTAAAGATTTAGGAATTCTATAAATATTGTTTTTTATAAGTTTATTTGCGGCATTAATAATCTTTTCATCAGATCGATAATTAGAGCTCATTATAATTGTTTTAGTTTTAGGAAAATCACGATCAAAATAATTAATTAAATTAATATCTGATCCTCTTCAAGAATAAATAGTTTGATCTGGATCACCGACAATTGTTATATTTTCAGTAGAAAGCAATAATTTAACTATTCTATACTGTGTATCAGATGTGTCTTGAAATTCATCAATTAAATAATATAAAAACTTTTTACTTCACTTATTTCTAATTACTTTATTTTCAATAAGTAATCTTTCTGTAAAAATTAATAAATCATCTAAATCTAAATACTTTTTATTTTTTAAAAAATTTTCATATCTAAAAAATACTTTTCTTCTTATTGATAGATTAGGATTTATTTTATCATCTTCAGGTAAATTTCCTACTATTTTGTTATAAGAAATGAATTGAATTACTTTATCAATATCAACTACTTTATAATCAATTGATAAATCTTTTAAAATATCAATAATTATTGTTTTTTGGTCTTTTTTATTGAGAATAACAAAATCATTTTTTAGATCATATTTTTTTAATTTAGAAATATCTTCACGAAGAATTCCTAAACATAAACTATGAAATGTATGAATAAGTGGGGGTTTATGATTTGGTAATAAATTAATAACTCTATTTTTTAATTCATAAGCTGCTTTATTTGAAAAGGTAAGAGCTAAAATTTTTTCAGGTAATATTTTATTATAATAAATTAAATAAGCTATTTTCTTACAAAGGATAGATGTTTTCCCACTCCCAGCGCTAGCTATAATTCTTATTGGCCCTTCGATAGTTAAAACAGCATCTTTTTGCTCTGGATTCAAGTTTGCTATTAATTTATTATAAAATTCATTCATTTTTTTATTCCTTTCAACTTATTTGTATTTCTTCTTTTTTTTCAGGAAAAATATCCTTTGAAGAAATTAAATCAATATTTTCAAATTTATTAATAAAAATATATCTTATATTATTTAATTTATCAAAAAAACCTTGATAATTTTTATTTATGCTTATTGAGACTAAACTAAATAAATTTATAATAATAACTAATGGTGACAAAATAGCTGGTATTGAAATGCCCATTATTTCTAAAGTAGTCATTTCATTTGTTGTTTGGTCATTTTGTAAAATAAATAATTTTTGAGCTGATGAAGGCGGAACGAAACTTATAAAACATAAAAGAATAAAAATTCATAAAAAAGAGCCTGTAAAATTTTTTTTAAAAATTAAAAATAATTTAGAACGCAAATTATTTTTTTCTTCTAAATTATCATTAATTGATTTTATAAATAAAATTAATTCTCCAATATTTCTTCCTTTAAAAAATAACGGAATAAGAAAAAAATATATAAAAAGAGTTACTATAAAAAGAAGTAATCAAATGTAATATAAAACATTATTTAAAATTAGCTCTCCGTTTTTATTGTCAATTGCTATTAATGATAGGGGAGTTACTATCAAAATAATTATAAAAGAATTAATGAAAACAGAAGATAAGCGTGAAATAAAATTTGCGGGTTTGTTTATTTTTTTCTCTTCCATTTTATTCCTCTAATAAACTAAAAGTTTTTGTATTTATTTCACTATTTAATAATATTTTCGTTTCATTGTTTTTTTGAAACATATATGGATTTGAAATATTAAATGAATTGTTTTTTTGTTTATTTAATTTGTTAATATAATTTTGAATTTTATTTGGCATAATTAATTTATTTTTTAAAAAAATAATTACATTTTTATTAGAGTAAAAACCTAATAAAACAACTTTAAAAAAATATAGTTTTGCATAATAAAATTCTAGATTATATTTTCCGTTTTGTAAATATAAGGTCTCTAAAGAATTTCATTTTTGAATAGATTTAGAAAGTAATGGTAAATCTTCTTTTTGAATTGTTAAAGAATTAATATTTTTATCAGTTCTTTTATATGTTTTAGCACATAATAAACTTAAATAAACAATGTCTTCAGCTCATATAGATGATGATTCAACAAATTCATATGGAAGTTCATTTATTTTTTTAAAAATAGATGTTTTAATTATTTTATTAAATAAAAATGGAAAAACATATGGAATTATATTTGTTGTTTTTAAAATTTCATATGTTGTGTCTCCCTCTAAATTATTTCTTCATTTTGGATTTCAAGAAGAAATTCCCTTTATTTCTAAAGGGAATTCTAATATATCAACTTCTTCATTTAATAAAATATTATTTATTTTTTCAACAAATTTATTTGATTTAAAATCTTCAACAGAAGAAAACATAACATATTTATTACTTACTAATGGAATCGATGATAAAACAAAATGAACAAAAGAAATTTTTCTAGTATTAAAAATAATTTTTAAATTATTATTTGTAAATACTTTTTGTAATTTTGAAATTGAATTAATAAGAGATTGATCAAAATTTTGAACCAATAAAATTAATTCAAAATTATATGATGTTTGTGATGACATATGAGATATAAATTTATTAAGTTTTTTATCAGAGGAAATTAAAATTATTAATGAAAACATTCTATCTCCTTATAAAACTATGTGAATATATATTTGTAATAATTATACCATATCAAAATTATAGTTTTTGATAAATGGGGAATGAAGATGACATTTTTTCTGTTTCTTTTTTTAGTTTTGAAATAATTTTTGAATTTTTATGATTTTTAAGACAATTATCTATTAAATTAGCAAGCATTCTAAAGTCTTTTTCTTTAAATCCTCTAGTTGTCATTGCCGGAGTTCCTACTCTAATTCCACTAGTAATAAATGGAGATTTTGTTTCATTAGGAATTGTGTTTTTATTAATAACAATATTTATTTTCATTAAAATATTTGCAGCATCTTTACCAGTTAAATTGTATGATGTTAAAACATCTATAATAAATAAGTGATTATCTGTTCCTCCAGAAATTACTTTTGCTCCTAATTTTTGAAATTCATCACAAAAACTTTGAGAGTTTTTCTTTATTTGTTTTTGATATGTAACAAAAGAAGGTTTTAAAGCTTCATAAAATCCAACTGCTTTTCCAGCAATCATATTAAACAAGGGGCCTCCTTGAAGACCGGGGAAAACTAATTTATCAATTCTCTCTGCTATTTCCTTATTGTTTGTTAAAATTATTCCACCTCTTGATGATCTAAGCGTTTTATGAGTAGTTGAAGTAATTATGTCTGCATAACCAACTGGAGAATTATGCAAACTAGTTACAATTGCTCCTGCTATATGAGCAACGTCTGCTAATAAGAAAGCATTAACTTTTTTAGCTATTTCTGAAAATCTTTTAAAATCAATTTCTCTTGAATATGCACTAGCTCCACAAATTATTAAATTTGGTTTAACATCAAGTGCTATTCTTTCTACTTCATCATAATCAATTAAACCTAAATCATTTGTTCCATAAGTATATCCTTGATAAAATATTCCAGAAAAATTTATATTATAACCATGTGTTAAATGTCCCCCAGCAGATAAAGCCATACCTAAAACTTTATCTCCTGGTTTTATCAATGCTGCAAAGGCTGCCGCATTTGCTGATGAACCTGAATGAGGTTGAACATTTGCATAATCGACTTTAAAAAGTTTTTTAATTCTTTCAATTGCTAATTTTTCTACAATATCAACATTTTCACAACCATTATAATATCTTTTGCTTGGATATCCTTCACCATATTTATTAGTAAGAATAGAACCATTTGCTTCCAAAACATCTGTAGATACATAATTTTCAGAGGCAATTAGTTCAATATGATGTTTTTGTCTTTGCAATTCATTTTTAATTGCTTTTTCAATTTCTTTATCTTTCATATTTAGACCCCTTTATATTTAAAATTATAGTTTTTTATTAAAAAAAATATTTGATAACTTATAATATGTATTGAAGTAATTTTTTTAAAAATTAGAATCTTTTTATATATTTTATAAAAAATCAAGGAGAAAAAGTGAGTTTAATAAATTTTTTTGCATTAGGTGGCCTGGATGAAAACGGGAAAAATTGTTATATTTTAGAAATAGATAATGATATTTTTATTATTAATTATGGAAAAAAAGTTCCTATTTCTTCAACTAATGGAATAGATACACTGATTGCTGATTATACATTTATTGAAAAAAACGCCCATAGAGTTAAAGGTGTTTTTATTACAAATATTGATAATGATAATCTAGCAGGTTTGCCTTGATTAATTATGCAAGTAAGAGGACTTAAAATTTATTCTTCTTCTTTTTCAAACTTTGTAATCAATAATCGTTTAGAAAAATATAATATAGAGCATGATGATTTTGAGGTATTAGGTATTAATCCAAAAGGATTAACTATTGGAAATGTTTTTATAAAACCATATATTTTAGCTTCTGCCGTTCCTGGAAATCTAGGTTTACAATTTAACACTAATGATGGAAATATTTTATTTTTAAGTAACTTTGTTGTTGGAGAACTTGGTATTTTCGGAAATACAAATTTAGATTTTATAAAGAAAAATAATGAAAATTTATTGGCATTAATGATTGATTCAGGTGCTTCTAATTTTAATGGAAGATCAATTGATCATATTGATCTTACAAATTCACTTGAAGAAACATTTAGCAAATCAAAAGATGAAGAAAGAATAATTGTTGGGGTATATGATAATGATATTTATTCAGCCTTTCAAATAATAACTTTAGCTAAAAAATATAATAGAAAAATTATTCCTTATGGAAAAACATTTAATCAATTAATAGATTTAATTATTTCAACAAACGAGGAAATATCATTTCCAGAAATTCTTTATTATAAAGAAATTGAAAAGCAAGAAAAAGTTGTTGTTTTAATATCAGGAATGATTGAAAGATTATATAAAAGATTTTTAAGAATTACAGAAGAAGAAGATGTTTATATAAAATTAAGAAATAATGATCATGTTATTATGATTGCTCCCCCTATAAATGGTTTAGAAGCACAAAGTGCTTTTATGCTTGATGAAATTGCTAGAATAACTCCTAATATTTATGATTTTTCTTCTTTAGAACACTATAATTATAGACCTGCTAAACAAGATATAATTGATATTAGTACATTATTAAAACCTAAATATTTATTCCCTATTCAAGGTTTATATAGACATATGATCACCACACAAAGAGAAGTTGTTAAAACTGGTAAAAATATTGCAACTATTCCAATTTTAAAAAATGGTAAAATAGCTAAAATAGAAAATGGTAAATTAATATCTCAAAATGAAATGATTAAAAATATAGGTGATATTATAATTGATGGTTTTGGTGTTGGAGATATTTCATCAGAAGTAATATTTGAAAGAGAAACATTAGCTAGAGATGGAGTAATTATTATTTCGATTATTACAGATAAAAATTATAAAAAACTATATAACAATATTGATATTAAATATATAGGTGTTATCCCTTCTGAAAATAGACCTAAAATAGATGAAATAATTAAAAAGCTAGTTATAACTAAATTTTTTAGTACAGAAGGCAAAAATAAATCTAAAGAACTAAATAATAATTTGAAAAAATTAATTAAAAAATTAATTTTTAAATTAACCTCAAAAGAGCCTTTTGTTATTGTTTTGTTTAGCGAAATATAATATAATTAATATAAATGATTAAAAAAGCAAAAAATAAAAAAGAGAAAAAGGAAAAAGAAAAGTTTAAATATAACCTTTATAGTGGTAAAAAAATTTTCTTTGTTTTTTTATCAATATTTTTTTCTTTTTTATTTATTACTTCAATTATAAATTTAGAATATGTAGACCTAATTTCATCATATACTTTTGGTGCCCTATTTGGATATTATGGATATGTTTTTTATATATTAATAATTTTTTATTGTTTAGATCGATCATTTAATATAGGAAGCAAATTAAAATTATCTCTCGATAAAAAAAATAAAATTAATTTAAGTTTTAAAAATATAGTAATTATTTCTTTTTTAATTATCATTATTATTGATAGCTTTTCTTCATGAATAACAATGCAAAGACTTTTTATTGGAATTGATTTATGAAGTATAAAATATAATAATTGATGAAATAGTTTTTCAAGTAGTGGAAATTGATTAAATGTAAATAATTTTAATTCAGGAATTTTAATTATTTTTATAACTACTTTTTTTGAATTTTGAACAAGTTTTGCTGTTTTAATTATTTTTTGTTTTATAGCTTTATTTGTACAAATTGTTACAATTTTTAAAAAAGATTTAATTAAAAATGTTTTAACAATTAAAAAGAGAAAGAAAAATGAGTGAGAACGATTTAATAAGCATGTTGATGAGATTGTTGATCCAGTAAATAGTAAAAAAGTAGCAATCGCTAATAGAGAAGAAATTGAAAGACCTAAAAAATTTGAAGAAAAAAAAGCTGTTGATGTAACAGAATTATTCCCTTTTGATGATCCATTTTCAAAAGATAATCTAGAAAATAAAGAATGAAGAACTGGTGTTATTGATATTAATGAAGAAGAAACAAAAAATAAAAAAGTAAAAAGAAATTATGTTTCTAAATAAAAATTTATTTTTATTTTTTTAAAATATTTATATAATTATTAAATGAAAAAAATTAAATGAAATGACGCTCAAGAGTTACTTAATAAGAAAAAAGTTACTTATCTAATTTTTGAATCTGATTGGTGTGGGGATTGTATTATGATGAGGCCAATTGTTGAAGAAGTAAGAGAAAAAACAAAGAATGAAAAAGATTTTCAATTAATTATAGTTGACGCTGATGAATCTGGACTTTTTAGAAAAGAAAGCATTTATAAAGTTAGAAATATACCGGCTCATATTTTTTTACAAAATGGGGAAATTAAAGAAATACTTTATGAATATCAACCAGCTGAATTACTAATTGAAAATATAAGAAAATTGATTTAATAATATGAATATTAAAGATAAAGAACAGTTTGCACTTCCAGATAATCCAGGTGTCTACTTTTTTTTAAATGAAAATAAAGAAATAATTTATATCGGAAAAGCTAAAAATATTAAAAAAAGAGTCAATCAATATTTTAATGGAAGTGTTAATTCATATAAAACTCCAAAAATGCTTGAAGAAGCATTTTCTATTAAAACTATTATTACCAATTCTGAAAAAGATGCTTTAATTTTAGAGAGAAATTTAATTGATGAACATCGTCCTTTTTTTAATATTTTATTACTTGATAATAAAAAATATCCATATATTAATATATCACTTAAAAAAGAGTTAGAAATTAAGGTTAAATATATTTATAAAGAAGAAAAAAATTCTTATTATTTCGGGCCATTTCCTATTGGATATAATTATCAATCAATAATAAATCACCTTGAATATAGTTTTTTATATGAAAAGGGTTTACCAATAAATAGAAAAGATGTTTCTTATGAACAATGAAAAGAAAAATTTGAAGCTTGTAAAAAAATTCTTTCATCAAACAAAAATTATATTAATTTTTTAAAATCTAAAATGTTGGAATTTTCGTCATTAGAACTTTATGAGCTAGCAAATGATTATAAAAAAACATTAGAATTTTTTGAGAAAAACAAAGAGAAACAACTTGTTCAATTAGGAGAAAATGTTGACTTTGATGTTATAGCTTTTCTTAAAAATGAAAACTTTTTTTATATTAATATTGAATTTTATAGAGGAGGAATGTTAATTGATAATAATAATGAAATTATTGAAATTAATATTAGTGAAAAAGAAACAATAAGACAATTTATAAATCAATATTATAAAAATAAATTATTACCTAAAATAATTATTTCTAATTATGATAGGAGTTATTTAGATTTATTTTTTTTAGCCGAAGTTATTGTTCCTCAAAAAGGGGCTAAAAAGACTATTTTAGAAACCTGTATACAAAATGCTGAAAATAATATGAAAATAATAAAATTAAAATATGAAAAGAATAAAAGTAGAAATGAAAAAACTAATATTTTTCTTAAAAAAATAACAAATATAAATGAGTGTAAAACATTTTTAATAGTTGATAATTCTAATTTTCATAACGAGTTGCCTGTTTCTGTTTTTTTATTTTATAAAAATAATGTAAAAATTTCTAATAAATGTAGAAAGTATTCTATTAAAGAAACTGATATCAAAAAATATGGAAATTCTGATCTTTCATATTTAGAAATTGGAATTAATAAATATTTTAGAAAAAATGAAAATGAAATACCAGATATTTTAATTATTGATGGAGGTTCTGCTCATTTAAAAGTTGCAAAAAAAGCTATTGAAGAAATTAATATAAACCTTCCTATTATAGGTCTTGTTAAGGATGAAAATCATAAAACTAATTATTTAATTAATATAAATAATAAAAGAATAGAAATTGAAGATAAAGATATTTATAATTTCTTATCATCAATACAAATAGAAGTAGATAAATTTGCTAAAAATTATTTTAGAAAAGAAAAAATTTCTTATTCATTAGAAGGTTCCTTAGTAAAAATAAAGGGAATAGGTCCCAAAATAGAAGAACTTCTTTTAAAAGAGTTTGGTTCTTATTCAGCAATTTATAATGCAGAATTAAATGAATTAGAAAAAGTTGTTTCAAAAAATATCGCTTTAAAAATTAAAGAATATTTCAAAACAAAAAAATATTAGTTCTTACCAATTCTAAAATGACAAATATCTCCATCTTTAACAATATAAGATTTTCCTTCTAATCTTGTTTTGCCATTTTCTTTGCAACCTTTTTCTCCACCATAATTAAGATAATCATCATAAGAAATTACTTCAGCTTTTATAAAGTTTTTTTGAAAATCTGTATGAATAATTCCGGCACACTCTGGGGCTGTTTTACCATTTTCAAAAACTCATGCTCTTGTTTCTTGTTCGCCAACTGTAAAATATGTAGATAAATTTAGTTTTTTAAAAGTTTTTTTAATAAGATTATCAAGTCCAGATTCCTTTAAATTATATTCATTTAAAAATAGTTCTTTATCTTCATCATCTAAAAATCCGATTTCAGATTCAATTGCAATTGAAATACTAATAAGATCTAAATTTTTTTCTTTAGCAAAATCTGATAATTTTTTAAAGTTAGGTTCATCTTCTGGTTTTGCGGCATTTTCACTATCAACATTTCCAACTAATAACATATCTTTACTTGTTAATAATTGAAATTGTTTCATTATTTGCATTTCATTATCTGCTAATTGCATTGTTCTAATTGGTTTTTGGGCTTCTAAATGAGATATTGCTTTATTAAGAAGTTCATATTCTTTATTAAGTTTTGGATCATTAGTATTTTGAGCTCTTCTTGAAATTCTTGCTCTAATGTTAGTAAGCGATTGAAGATCAGCTAAAATTAATTCTAACATGATAACTTCATAATCTCTTATAGGATCAACGGAGTTTGAAACATGTAAAATATCTTTATTTTCAAAACATCTAATTACATGAATTATTAAATCAACTTCTCTAATATTAGATAAGAATTGATTTCCTAATCCTTCTCCTTGAGATGCTCCTTGAACAAGTCCTGCTATATCAACAAATTCAAATGTTGCTTTTATTTCTTTTTTTGTATTTACCATTTTAGAAAGTATTTTTATTCTTTCATCATTTAGTTCTACAAATGCTATATTAGGATCTATTGTTGTAAAAGCATAATTTGACGCTTCTGCTTTCATTTTTGTTAAACCTGAAAATAATGTAGACTTTCCTACATTAGGTAATCCTACTATCCCTGCTTTATATCCC
The DNA here is from genome assembly GCA_051655145.1 of Metamycoplasmataceae bacterium. Lineage (GTDB taxonomy): Bacteria > Bacillota_I > Bacilli_A > Mycoplasmatales > Metamycoplasmataceae > UBA710. Next base: position 6,354 of record JBOFZK010000056.1, on the reverse strand, counting down.
ATGTTTCCTCCTAAGTTTTAATATTAATATTTTATTCTTTATTTTTTTTATTTTTTTTGTTTTCTTTTTTCTTTGAAAAAACTGAAAAAATATCTATTGGCGATAAATCAACACTATCAATAAATTCATTTGTTTCTTTATCTTGATATTTTATTGTTATATTTAAAATTAAAGTAATTATAATTCCAACTCCAGTTCCTGCTAATGATATTGAATCTGAAAATTTAAATACAACTCCACCTAAACTCATTACAGCTAAAATAGCAAAAATTAAAATGTTTTTCGGATTTGAAAAATCAATATTATTTTTAATTAAAATTTTTAATCCATTAACGGCAATCATAGAAAATAAAATGATTTCAATTCCGCCAATAACTGGAGTTGGAATTAATGAAATTATTTTAGAAATAGGAGGTATAAATCCGATTAATATTGAAAATATAGCAGCGATTGCAATAACCCAAACTGATGCGATTTTGGTCATTGCTATAACAGATGTGTTTTCTCCATATGAAGTGTTTGGAGGCCCTCCCATTGATGTTGATACAATAGTTGCAAGACCATCGCCAATTAATGTTCTAGAAAGACCAGGTTTTTTAGATATAAAATCATTATTAGTAAGGTGACCTATATTTATATGATCACCTATATGTTCTGAAATTGTAACTATTGAAAGAGGAACAATTGATAAAAGAGTTTCGGGATTAAAAAATCAATTACCATTAACATTAGGGCTCATTTTTCACATATTAGTTATATCTGGATATCATTTTCAATTTTCATATTCCATTATTTCTTTTATTTTTTCTGGTTTAAAAATTGTATTAGCTAAATTGGTATTATTTAAACTTAAAGCTATGGACCAAATTATTAAAGATAAAACCAAACCAAAACAAATAGCTATTAAAATTGGGATAAGTCTTAAAAATGATTTAGAAAATATGAAAATAAATAAAATACAAGAAAAAGTTAAAATCGAAATTGTTAATAGTGATCACAAATCATTTACATTTATTTTAATATTAGTCCCATAATAATTTTGATTTGGATTAAGGAATGAATCATTTCCTGCATTACCCATTAAAGATAAACCAATCATAATAATAACGGGCCCAATTATTACGGGAGATAAAAATTTTTTAATATAACTTGCCCCTTTTGTAAGATGGATAATTAAAGCAATAATAAGATAAATTATTCCTACTATCATTAAAGAAATAAAAACAACATAACCAGAACTAATTCATAAAGTAGTCATTGCGCCTAAATAAGCAAAGGATGATCCTAAATAAATTGGAACATTAAATCCTGTAATTCCTAAATAAATTAATGTTCCAATTCCAGAAGCAAAAAAAGCTACTTGAATAGGAATAACTTCCTCTCCAGCTGCTTGATTAACAAGAAGCGGAACCAAAACATTAGCTCCAAACATGGCGAATACATGTTGGAGAGCTAAAAAAATAGTTTTTATTCTTGATTTAGGTAGTTGATGTATATCAACAATCATTTTATCTTTATTCACTAAAATTGAATTATAATATAAATAATAATATTTAAATTATTTATTTAGGAGAATTATGAAAAAGAAATCAATAGGTAAAATAATGCTTTTAGCTAGCTTTACTGCAGTTGTGCCAGTAGCTGTATCATTAACAACTTCTATGTCAGTATCTGAGAATGATCGAAACCTAGATCAAAAACAAATGACAGTTAATATTTTTCCAAAATGAAATTTTACTCAAAACGAAAAAATAATGTATTTATCAATCGCTTCTACATCGATGTTTTTGGTTGCTACAATTAGTTTAGTTGTAATAATTGTTATGAAAAATAAAATTTCAAAAATAAGAATGGATCAAATAAAAACTACTGAATTTAAAATTGTTAACGATGATAAAGAAGAAAATAAAAAATAAAAATAATATTATTTTAAAATCAGATTATTCTATTTCATCAGTAGAATCATTTACAGGTGGTCTTTTTGCTGCAAAAATGATTGAAAATCAGGGTGCTTCTAATTGATTTAAAGGTTCATTAGTTTTATATCAAAATGAGACTAAAAATATATTTAAAATTGATACTAGTAAGGGAGTCATTAATAAAGAGATGGCTTTAGAGATGGCTAATGTTGGTTTAAATCAATTAAAATCAGATTTTTGTATAAGTTTTACAGGTAATGCAGGTCCTGATAATTTAGAAAATAAACCAGTTGGACTAATTTATATAGGAATTAATCAAGAAGTTTTTGAATATATTTTAAAAGGAAATAGAAATGAAATTAGAAATGAAGCTATTGATATTGCTATTTCTTTATTAATTTCAAAAAAAATTTTGACAAGAAATTAGCTTTTTAATTTATTAAGAGCTTCTCCTGCTGCTTTTTGTTCAGCTTCTTTTTTAGTTAACGCAAGCCCTTTGCCATAAAATAGTTTTTCTTTTTCATTTTGTTCATCAATTAAACAAACAGAGCATTCTCATTCTTTATCTTTAGTATCTTTACATATATATTTAATTTTTTTATTTGAAAAAGTACCTTGAATAATTTCTTGAAATTTTGATTTATTATCAGTTATATCGTTTAAATTTAATTTTTGTATATACTCTTTTGTATATAGTTTGAATAATGTTTTTTTAAGAAAAATACGAACTTTTTCTAAACCACAATTTAAATAAATTGAAGCAACAAATGATTCAAATAAATCAGAACATATTTTTTCATTGTTTTTTTCTTCATCATTAATAACTAAAAGATATTTATTTAAATTGAATTTTTTTGCCAAAGCTGAAAGGGATTCTTTATTAACAATTTTAGACCTTATTTTAGTTCCTATTTCATCAAGTTTTTTATCATAACCTAGAAAATTTAAAATGTATTCTGAAACAATATATTGAAGTATTGCATCTCCTAAAAATTCATATGATTCATATGATATTAAATTATGTTTATTTGCATAAGATAAATGCGTAAAAGATTTTAAATAATTTAATGTTTTTTTTTGATCAATATTTTCATCTAAATTAAAAGTTTTTAATAGTTTTTTTAAATTTTCAACTGCGTCTTTAGGATATTTATTTATCATTTAAAAATTCCTTTTTTATTTTTTCTAAGGCATCTTTTTCAATAAAATCTTTTATTTGATTAAGTGCTCCTAAATATGCTTTTTTATCTGATGATCCATGAGTTTTTAAAACTATTCCATCAACTCCTAAAACTCAAGCGCTTCCAACATTTCTATAATCTAAATGTTCTTTAATTTCTTTGAAGGCGCTTTTTAATGTTAATGTTGATATTTTTCTAAAAATATTTTTTGTTAAGTTCTTCTTCATTAATTTTAAGAAAGAAAGAATTGTACCTTCAAGAGTTTTTAATGTTATGTTACCTGCATAACCATCAGACACTACAACATCAGCTTCTCCTTCTAATAAAGTTCTTGGTTCTATAAATCCTTGATAATTAATCGTTGTATCTTCTTTTAATATCTTATTAGCTTTAATTTGTGGTTCTAATCCCTTATTATCTTCTGTTCCTATATTTAGTAAATAAACTTTAGGATCGCTTATATTAAGAATTTCTTTTGAAAAAATATTACCAATTTTTGCTCATTGAACTAAATGATTTTCTTTTACTGATATATTTGCTCCTACATCTAATAGTATAAATTTTTTATTTTCTAAAATTGTAGGAATTATTGGCATGAATGCCGCTCTTTCAATATTATTAATTTTTTTCAAAATATACATAGAAGAAACTAAAAATGAACCAGAATCACCTGAAGAAATAACTCCATCTCCTTCTTTATCTTTTAAAAGTTTTAAAGCTATATTCATTGAATTATCTATTCTTAAATTTTCAAGTGGAGATAAATCTTTATTTACAATTTCTAAAACATTAACAATTTCAATTTGGTTATTATTCAAAAAAGAAGGTTCTTTTTCTAAAATTTCTTTCTCATTACCAACTAAAATTATTTTATAATTCTTATTAATTTCAATAAAGCTTTTTGATGCAAGTAAACTAGCATCAATTCCATTATCATTACCTTGAATATCGAATATTATTTTTTTCATTTTTTCCTTTATTATTCAATTGAAATTAAAAAATTATAAATTGGTTGATAACCTGCATGAATTTCAATTTCAACATCATAATTTTCCTCAACAAATTTTTCTAATTCTTCAGCATCCATTCTTGTTGTATCATCACCGTAATAAACAATTATTATTTCTGGATCTTTTTTCTGTTTTAACATATTTTTAATAAGAGATTTAGCAGCTTTTAATAAATCAGGTTTGCAACCAATTATTTTATTATTTTGAATTTGAATATATGAATTTTTCTTAATAGATATATTATCAATTTTTGTATCTTTAATAGATTTAGTTATTTCACCAATAAGCAAATCTTTAAGTGATGTTTTAATTTCATTTACATTATCTTCAAAATTTAATTCTCCACTGAAGTTTATAATTGCTGTAAGTCCTTCAATTTGAGACTTAGTAGGAATAACAACTACGTTTTTATTTTCTACCATTTTAGCAGCTTGTTGTGCTACTAAAATAATATTTTTATTATTAGGCAAAATAATAATATTATCTGAATTTGTCTGATTAATTCCATCTAAAAAATCTTGTAAAGAAGGATTATTTGATTGACCACCGTCAACTATAAAGTCACATTCATATTGTTTCATAGTTTCAATAATTCCAGACCCAGCATTACATGAAACGATTCCTGTTTTTTTCTTTGCTTGTTTTTTAGATGATTCACCATTAATTTTATTTTTAGTTTCACTAGCTTGAATAGTCATATTTTCAGATTTTATTTTTATAAATTCACCATATTTTTGTAGGAAATTTAAAATGTCACCAGGTTTAAGAGTATGAATATGAACTTTCAATATTTCAACATCATTTACAATAACTAAAGAATTCCCTATTTTTGAAAGTTTATTAGCTACTGAATCTTTATTAAATTTTTCTGCATTTTCTAATTTAATAATTGTTTCAGTACAATAACCGAATTCACCATCATAAATTTCAGAATCAGAGATAAATGCTTCTTGTTCAATAAATTTATCGTTAATTTTAACTGGATTATTTATAAGTGAATTATAAATTCCTTCAAAAATAATAAATAATCCTTCACCACCAGAATCTACAACATCAGCTTCTTTTAAAACCGGAAGAAGATTTGGAGTATTATCACAAGATTTTCTTGATAGTTCCATAGCAAACTTAAAAATGTCAGTTATTTCAATACTATCTGTTATTTTCATTTTTTCAAGACCTTCATATGTTTCTCTAATAACGGTTAATATTGTTCCTTCAATAGGTTTTAAAACTGATGAATAAGCTAATTCTTTAGCTTTTTTAAATCCTTCAAGAAAATTCTTTGAATTGATTACCTCAATATCTTTTCATCCTTCATAAAAACCTTTAAAAATCTGAGAAAGAATAACACCTGAATTTCCTCTAGCACTTAAAAGCATTTCTTTTGAAAGTTCTTTCATAAATAAAGAAATTGAATTATGATCTTTAAATTCAATAGATTCAATTGGTTTTCTTAATGTAGATGACATATTTGATCCTGTATCACCATCTGGAACAGGAAATATATTTAAAGCATTAATTCTATTTACATTATTAACTAAATTATTAGAAGCACTTAACAAAACTTCCTTTAACGTTTTTAAGTTTATCTGTTTCATTATTTAACTCCTTTAATAAAAACATTAATGTTTTCAAGTTTTAAATTCTTTTTTTTAAGAATAAAATTTATACTTTCTTTAACTTGATTGGATATATTTTCAATTGCTATTAATAAAGAAATAATTATTGAAATTTTAATTGAAACTTTTTTAGTATCTTTATTTATTTCAATCGAAATTGCTTTACAATAATCATTTTCATTTTCAATTTTAATGTTTGATTCTAAATCTAATTCAACAAACCCTATAATGCCAGGAATTTGTTCAATAGCTTCAATTATATTTTTCGTAATTTCTTTTTCCATTTTCTCTCTTTTTGTTATTCTATAAATTATAATAAAAAATTATTTTTTAAGTGAAGATAAAATCTTTTCGATTTTTTCTGCGTTCTTTGAAACTGTATCAATTTCAAAAATAATTTCTGGTGTTTTTCTTGAATCTATATGGTTTGCTAATTGCGATCTTATATACCCTTTAGCAGCATTAAGTTCTTTTAAAAAATGTGCTTCTCTTTCAGAAAATAATACAAAAACTTTTAGTTGAGAATTATCATTTGTAAGAGATACATCAACTACTGTAGTAACTTTTGAAATGTTAGTATTTTTTAAATGTTTTGAAATAATTTCAGCAATAAATTGTTGATAAT
>JBOFZK010000055.1:0-58609 GCA_051655145.1 Metamycoplasmataceae bacterium | reverse complement strand
AATAATAATATTAATTTTGTTAAATAGAATTAATTATAGTGTTATAAATAAAGAAATTTAGGTATAGAAGGGTATATATAAAATAATGTCTAAAATTAATAATATTAAAAAAGAAAGAAGTTTAATTTTTGGTAAAGAGATATTATCAAGGTTTTCTGAATCAAGTACTTTTAGAAATGAATATGAATTATCAACTTTTTCAGAAAAGATTTTTTCAGGAATTAACGATGTTCTTGAATATAGTAAAAATAATTATTCAGAAGAATATAAAGATTCTATTAAATTAAAATTAAGTCAATTTAAAAATTTCCCTTTTCTAAAAAACGTTTCTTTTTGAGATTTATTTAAATTATTAGTATTAAATAATATTGAAAATAAAATCAATAATATAGACTATACAATTTTTGGTTATAATAGTCCAGAAGAAGTTTGAGATCAAATAATTGAAATGATAGAAAGTAATGAATCATATTATGGTTTTTCCCATTTTTCTTTTTATTTTAGCCAAGCATATGATATGATAATTTATTCCTTAGCAAGAGCTATGTGTATTAATTATAAAAGAAGCGATTTTATTAATTTTAAATATAGTGAAAGTTGATTAAAAAATATGAATAATTATCATTGTATTTATACAACAAATTATTTTATTGGAGTAAATCATGAAATGAATAATAAAATAAAATTTATTAATGGTAAATTTGTTTTAAATAATATAACATCATTAAATAATAAACCATTAAAACCAATAAATATTATTATGAATGAGTTTTCTAATTTGAAAAATTCTAATATTTTGTTTGCTGAGAATTTTGAAGATAAAATTAAACTAAACAGTATATTAAAATGAATTGAAAATCCTAATTTATTACAAAAATCAAACATAATAAATGAATATATTGAAATAGATTCCAAAATAGTTGATATATTTTGTGTTGAACCAGAAGAAAATGAATATTTTTTTGATTTTTTATTAAGAGGAAATAAAATAATTAATATCTTTTTTTATTCAGAAGAAAATGAAAAAAAATGAAAAAAATTTTTATTAGATTTAAATATTTCTATAAATGAAATTGGTAATTATATTGATAAAAAAAATATAAATATTATATCTTATGATTTATTTAATACATTGATTTAATTCTTAGGTTTAAATATCTTTTTAATTCCTCTTTATTTTCATATGCTATATAGTTTTTTTGCTTTATATCGAAATGAAGCTTTTCGATGGAACTTTTTTGACATAAATGAATTACTTTTTTTCCTTTTCCTTCTGCAAAACCCGATTCATAATATACTCCATAACTATTTTCTTTTCCAATTGGTTGAGTAAAATCACAAATAATAAATTTAGATGATTCTATTGAATCACGAATTACATCCATTATTCATTCATTATGTTGATAGTCTTCCATATGAATCATATTTAAATTATTTTCACCAAGAACATCATTAATACAATTTTTTATTCAGTTATTATCATTATGAAAATTCATAGCAACAAAAACGTTAGTACTATTAACTTTATTATTTATTAAAAAATCATACGCTTTATCTTCTAATATAATTCTAAATCTATTATCTTTAAAAATTTTAAAAGCGCTATTTTTAAATTGAGAAAAATTAAATTGAGACTCATAATCAAATGTTCCACTATTATTAATATCAAAATGAAATGATAAATATTTATGTTCTATTAAATATTTATAAAGAAAAAATAATTCATTAATTTGGTCTACTTCTTTTATAGATTCTATAAAAAATAAAGAAAAAATATTAACAGCATCAATTTTTTTGCCTAAATAATTATTTCTATAATTTAGTTTTTTAAGAATTGTATTAATTTTTTGTTCTAAATCTTTTGGTTTTTGATTTTTTATTTTATTAGGTGAAACTATTTTTATATTAAATTTATTATTTTGATTTTGAATTTTTTTAATTGGTAAATTTTTTAAATTAGTATAAATGAATAAGTTATCTTTTTGATTTTCATTATTACATCAATTTTCATAAAATAAATAATTTTTTAAATCACGAATGTTTTCTTCTGAATCAATTTCATTTGAATTTAAAATAATATAATAACCGCATTGATCACAATATGAGATTAGTTTTTCATTTCCTAAAATACTTAATGATAAATCAAAAGTATTTTTTCGTTTCATAAAATCAGTATTTTTGCATATTTCACAAGTTCTAAATCCAAGCATTTAATTTCACTTTCTAAATAATTTATTAATATATAAAATTTATTTTTTAAATAAATTATAAAATATTTATATGGATAAAAAAGAATTTAATAAACTTCAAAATGTTAAGTTTAAAAATGTTATTATTAAAAATAATAAGGTAAGTGGATCTTTTGAAGGAGAAATAGTGGATAAAAGCAAGTCAAACAAATTAACTTTAGAAGCTATCGCTGATTTAATTGATAAAAAACTTGATCAAAAATTTGATGAAAAACTTTCGCCTATTTACCAAAGACTTGATAAGATAGATGAAAGACTTGATAAAGTTGAAGAAAAATATGATAAACAATTTGAAAAAGTATTTGATATTTTAGAAAGAAATAATCTTAAGTAAGTTTTAAATAATCAAAAAAAAGCAAATAACCAAACAATATAAAAGAAAATAATAAGGTAAGTGGATATTTTGAAGGAGAAATGGTGGATAAAAGTAAGTCAAACAAATTAACTTTAGAAGCTATTGCTGATTTAATTGATAAAAAACTTGATCAAAAATTTGATGAAAAACTTTCACCTATTTACCAAAGACTTGATAAAATAGATGAAAGACTTGATAAAGTTGAAGGAACATTAAAAAAACATTCTAAAATACTAGAAAAACACGATAAACAATTTGAAAAAGTATTTGATATTTTAGAAAGAAATAATCTTAAATAAGAATTTTTTTATAGTCTTAGAAGATATAATTTTATTATGAAAAAAATAATTTTAAATATTTTTGATGATAAAATTAATAATCCTTTTTCTTTATTTAATAAAAAACAAAAAAATTCCAAACTTTCCTATAGTAAAATTGATAAGAAATATTATTTAGATTTAGGTTCTTTAAGAAAAGAAGAAATTAGTTTTTCTTATTCATTAATAAAACTTAATGAAAAATTTGCTAATACAATAAGTAATTTTATTGAAATAGCTATTAAAAAGGCTGATTCACTAACAAATGAACCTATTGTTAAAAAAGAAGATACAATAGAAAAATTAAATGGGGTAATAAAAAATACAATTAATTATTTTTCTCACCGAGACAAAAAAGATGTTTTTGAGTTTTCTTCAAATATTTTTATTAAATTTTTAAGTTTTCATTGTTTTTTTAATGGGAACAAAAGATTTTCCTTAGCTTATTTATTTTTATTACTTAGATATTTTGGTTTTCATTTTAAATGATCAAAGGGAGCTAAAGAAAATTACTATCATTGAGAAAATGAAATAGCTAATTTTGTTGTTGATATTTCTTCTAAAAAATATAAGCCAGAAGAACTGGAAAGAAATATATCTTTATGAATTAGAAAAAATTGTGTAATTGCATTACCTTAATTAAAAAATGATATAATAATTAAAAAATGAGAGGCGAGAGATTTTATGGTAGTAAAAAGAACAAAACCAAAATATAATTTAAACAAACAAGAACTAAAAAAAATTTCTGATTCTTGTTTTGAAAAACATGAAAATTTTGAAGAAATCAAAAAAACATTTAATGCTTTAGCTAAAATGTAATTTTATTCATAAAATATTAAATAAAAAATAAAAATATTTTTTTATTATTAAATAATTATAAAAATTTATTAAATAAAATATAATTTTGTAATTATGTATAGTGATAAAAAGAGAGAATCGGCTATTATTTACTCACAAAAGGTATTTAAAGATAAAATTCTTTTCGATAAATTAAAATGTTCAAAACTTTTATTAGAAAATGAATATTTATCAAAAAAAGATATTTCATTTTGAAACAAATGCTTAAAAAGAAATTGTTTACCAATAGATTTTTTAAAAGAAGAAAATGTAGAGGTTATGTTTTTTATTCAGCATTTATCTAAAATTATTTTAATTAATTTAAATAATCTTAAGAATTGAAATGATGAATATACTTATTTTAAAAAAAAATTTTTATGAAATTGCAACAAAATAAGTGAAAAATATTTTGCTCAGCTTGCTATCGAAAAAGAAAATCATAAAAAAGGTTTAGAAAACCAATTTATTAGTGATGTTAGTTCAGGAATATTCGATTCAACAGAATCTAGAAATAGAATGTTATTTTTTAGTATTAATAATGTAAATTATTCACAAAAGTTTTTAAACATTAATAAAAAATTAAATTATGTATTAAAACAAGGGATATCATTTATTTATTTAAAATTGGAAGAAATTTCATTTATTGCTTTTAATTTAACAAGAACCAGAAAACCAAAAGAAAAAATATATTTAAGGGATAAATATTTTTCTTTTAATGAAATTTATTTTATAAAAAATAAATTAGATAATAATGATGAAGAAACAATGTTAAAAATTTTAAAATTTGCTAATCATTATAAACATCAGGCAGAATTAGATTTTGATATTATAGATATTAAATTGATTAAAAATTTTTTTGCGTTATTAGATAAATTATATCTTTTATTATCTGATACATTGAATTCATTAGAACCATTTTGCAATAAGATTAATAATATTTATGATGATTATGAATCAGCAACTAATCCATTAGGCTTAACAGGATTTGAATAGTAGATGCATTTAAAAATAAAATAGTAACTGAAATTATATTTATATTTTTATTATTTTGAAAGCTCTTGTTTAATAAGAGTAATTATTTCATTTATTTTTTCATTATTGTCATCATAAATAGAATAAACCATTGTTGTATGTGTTGAGATATCAAAAAGGTAAGTTTTTATTTTTATCATTATCAAATGGAGATTGATTTTTATCAATAATTAATAATGTAGGCTTTTCTAAAGCGTGTGCCATTCCTATTTCATACATAACATTATTATTAATAATACTATCTTCATTTTTTGATGTTAGATCTGCAATAAAAAATGAGGAACTATATATTGCATTCTTAATAGAATTATTAATATTTCCAAGTATTGTTTTTGTTTCTAACATAATAACTTCCATTTTAAGTTCTTCTTGAATTTTTTTATTTAGCTTTTCAAAAAAATTAAGAGTGTTTTCGTTTCCAAATTCCCTAGCGAAAAAAATAGTTGGTTCAAAGGATGTTTGTAAATTAAGTTTAAGAGTAGTGGTATATAAAAATATAGTTCTAAATTCGTCTTCCTTATTTTGTTCTAATATTAGATATCCTTGTTCAGATAATTCAAATAAAAAACTATTTATAATATTAGGTGTTGTTTCTATTTTTTCTTTTAAGAAAAAATATTCTAATAATTCTTTATAGTTTTGATTTTCACTAAATATACTTGGTTGCGCACCCATACTTCCAAAATATAGTTTAAATTTTATAATAGTACCGGGATCAGCATATTCTTTAAGGAAAAGTTTTAATTTGTTTAATTGTTGTTTGTAATCTGTTGACATATATTTTTTTAATTAATATTAAGGAGTAGTGGGAGTTTTTGCTATTGTAAATGTTATTTCAGGATAACTACCTATAAATACACTATCTTTTGAAGTGTATTTGACTGCAATTTCCCCGGTTAGATCAATAGTTGCTTTTCAAACTACATCTCCAGGAGAAGTTGTTGGAGCTTTACCATCGATTGTTATATTATTTTTAATAGCTTCAAAAACTTCTTCTGATGTACTAGTATTTGTTAAAATAGTTCCAGCAGGTAATACTGTTCCAGCACTAGAAACTGCTATTGTAAAATGATTAATTATACCAATTAAAATTGGTCCATCTGTTATTGAATTAATCCCTACATTTGAAATAACATTATTAGGATCACGGATAAATTTTTTCGATTCTTCTGCAACTAATTTCATTTCCGCTGTTAATCTATCTACTTCTTTTTGTTCTTCAGGAGTTAAAACTTTATTTGTTCCATCATCATTTAAGGTAATTTGTCAAATACTAATTTCAAGATTACTTGTTTTTTCTATTAAGTCCAATATTGTTTTAACTTTAGAAAGTTGGATTGTGTGATAAATTTTCCCTGAAAAAGCAAATTCAACAACAGGATTAGCTGGGTTTTTAAATTCTACTATATTTGGTAATCTTTTATTGTAACCTCTACCCATTGCAATTGAAGGAAACATTGTAAAATTATCAGGACCAAGAATATCCATAAAAAAATATTCACCTGAACGAGGCATTATTCCTAAAACCATTTCTGCTAATTCATGTTTACTTGAAGGGACAAATGGAGTTCTTTTTTGTTGTATAATACGTTCCATTTTTAATCTTTCTTCTTGATTATGAATTAAAATTTGTTTTTTAGTAAGTTTTGGTGCTTCTTTTCAATTTAGTGGATCTATTAACAAGTTTATTGTAGCTTGATCAAAAAAATTCATAGTGCCACCTTCTAAATATATTGCAGTTCTTCCCATTATTTCTGTTGGATTAACTGGATTTTTTATTAACATTGATGTAAAAAGTAAATGTTTTTTAAAAATTCCTTTAAATTTTGGATTACTATCAATTACATCATTTACTTTCTTTGCAAAAAAGTCATTAAATAAAATAGTATCATCTGCACTAATGTAATAATCGGGTTGTGATGAAGAATTGAAAAGTCATGGATTCATATAAAATTGTTTTAATTCTTCTTTTGTTATCGAAACTTTCCCTTTTATAAAAACTTTAAATTCATCTATTAATTGGTTTTCTTCTGGAGTAAATTGAAGAAAATTATTAATCGCTTCTTTAGTTATTGGTTTATCTTTTCCAAAAATCATTTCTTTAACTTGATTTTTGTAAGTATCATTATTAGCGATTTTTAAAGTTCTTCCTATTTCGGCTTCATTATCTTTTTTTACAGGAAATACTGAAGAAATCATTTCACTTCCATTTTCACTATCAAAACCATAACCGGGTTTAGCGGTTAAAATAATACGACAATTATTATTTTCTGTTAGTTCTGCTGTTGAATCAAAATGAGTCATATTTCCTAATGTAATTCCGGTAAAAGCTTTATCTAAAGTTTCTTTTGATAAATTACCAGGTCATTCTACTTCTCCTAAAATAAAAATATTTTCATTCATTTTTGGATTTACAGTAATATCTAAAGCAGTTGCTAGGTTTATTTCTTGCGAAACAACTGTATCTTGCGATTCTTTTTCAGTTCCAAATTTATATCCAGGTTTTGCTGTTAAAGTAATTGTTTTAGTTACTGGATCTCAAGCTGAATTAACTTGATCAAATGTTTCATTGGTAATTCCATCAAAAACTTTATTTAATGTTTGCTTAGAAATTGGATTAGTGCTTATTTCTTTTTCAATAATACTTAATGTAATTACTGATTTAGGTAATATACCTAAATATTTTGTGCTATTTGTAGAGCTACATGATGTAGCTGCAATAAAAGGAATTGCAACTGCTACAGTCGAAATTCCTCCTATTAAAAAAAATGTTTTTTTATTCATATTTTCCTTGAGTGATTGTTTTTGGATTTATAAATATAAAGATTAAAAGGTTTTTATTTCTTTATAAATATTAAAAGCAATTATATGCTTTTTTATAAAGAATTAATAAAATTGTTGTATTTAAGTATTTAAAATTATTATTAGTTTAATTCAATTCTTTTTTTAATTCTAAAACTAAAAATTCTAATGAAAAGTCAATTTTATGAAATTTATTTCTTTTTTTAATTATTTCTATAATCTCTTTTTTATCTTCACCGTTAATATCATTATTATTTTTAAGATAATCTAAAAATATATGTTTTGTTTTAAATTCTTCTTTATTATATTTATATTTTTCTTGTAATAATTTTTCACCAGCCAATCCATCTGTTACAAATTTTAAAAATTTTAAAATTTCTTTTAAATTAATTCCTCATTTTTCAGTTTTTTGATTCTTTTTATTCTTTAAAAAGTCACTTATTTTGGATATTCAATTCTCAAAAAACTGGATTGAATTTATATTTTTATCTTTTGATATATCAAAAATTTCAAATGATTTTGATTGTGAAATATATAATAAATTTGATATTTCTGAAATTTTAAAAGTTTCTTCAAAATGAAAAATATTTTCAGAAATTAAATTTCATTCTTTTTCTAAATCTTCTTTAACATTATCTTTATCATCATTTATAGGGACTTCTTTGATTTTTGAAGAATAATAGATTTTTCTACTAAATATTTTTGCAAATAAAATAATATGAAAAGTTAATTCATCAAATTTTAAATTCTTAGGGTCTTTAACTGTGTCAATAATTTTTTCATTTAGTTGAGCCAATGTTAAAGTAATATCTTTATTAATTGGTTCTAGTTTGCTATTTACATTTTTATTAATATAAGCGAGTTCGCAATGAATATCATTTTGTTTAAAAGTTTTTTTTAGCATATCATAAGTGTTTATATCGTGTGTTAAAATTTCTATTTCATTTTTTATATTATCTGTAATTGCATCGATAACATTTAATTGATTTTCAATAGTTAAAGTTTCAAAAATATCATCCAAAATTACTTTCTTTTTATTGCCTTTTAATATTGAATTAATCAAAATAAAGGTTGTTTGTCCTTTTGATAAATTTTTAGAAAGTTTTAATGTTTTCCCTTCATCTTCTACAAAAAAACTTTTTCCTGTTAAGTTAATGTCAGAATAATCAAAAGAATCATCAAAAAGTAAAAAATTTTTTATTTCTTGATTATTAATTTTAATTATTTCTTTAAATTTTTCCATAGAAATTAAATATGTTTTAAATTTATTTACTATTTCATTATTTATTTGGTCTAAACTAATATTTTCTTCATTAATTAAATTCTTTTCTATTTTATTTAAAATACTTTTGCCTATTTTATCATCTAATTCAAGTGTCTCTTCACTTTCTGCAATGATTTTATTAATTTCGTTAATAAACTCACTAATTTGATTTATTTTTTCAGAAAATTCAACTCCTTTTGCTTCTATAAAGTTTTCAATATTATTTTTAATTTCTACAATAGGACTTTTAATTTTTCTTAAAAAAATATTTTCAAGACTAAATGTTTTTTCATTAAATCTTATACCTTGTTTATATTCTTTATGGAACTCATTATTTATATCACTTATTTCTAACGTTAATTCCTGTTTTTTCTGATTTTTATTTTCATTATAAAAGTTAATCATTTTTTCAATATTAATATTTTCTATTTCAATAAAATTATCAAAAATACTTTGATTTTTTTTATTTTGGATTTTGCTCATTCCCACATAAATATCTTTTAATATTTCTTTAAATATCTTTATTTTTTGTTCTTCTTTATCATTAATTTGACTTCTATAATCTGAATAAAATATATAATCTTCATTTGATTCTTTAAGTTTCAAACTTTCTATTTCATAACTATTAAGAACTAATGCATTTTTCTTTTCATTTTTAGCATATTCAGTTTTCCCAACTCCATTTTCTCCAAAAATTATTTTAATTGTATTATTCGGCATAATTTGCTCTCCTTTTTATAATATTTATTTTTTGTTCTTTTAAATAACTTTTTAAAAATATTATTTACTAATTTAATAGTAAATAGAAAGAATAAAATATTGTTAATTATTATTTATTTATAACCAATAACATTTGTTTCTACTTCTTTAATTGTTTCTTTATCTATTTTATTCAGATCAAATAGATAAACTTTATTTAATCTAGGATTAAAAAAACCTAATTTATTAATAGTTTTAAAATCATCTAGTTTTGCATGAATTCCCATTATATAATATATTAAAACTTGCAATGTATGAGCAGAAGTTATTTTATTTTTTGATACCTTAAAATCTCATAAAACATTTTCTGTATAAAAGTCTCCATCACCGATAGTTATAATTTCTGTGAATCCTGAATCCTTAGTTTTAGGATTATTAAAAGAAAACCCATCTCCCTTGACTGGTCCATATTCCTTAAAAAAGTCAATTGAACGTTCAACCATAATCCTTACGTTTTGAATTGTAGATTCATCTATAATAAATGAATTTATATCCTTATAGGTTGTAACTCCTGCCCTATAAACACAATCAAATCCTGTTAAACGAATTGCTGAATCAATACATTTATCTGTTAATTCATATGAAATATTTTTAAATAATTTATCAAAATCAGATTTATTAAAGTTTTTTGATAATATTGATAATGCATGTGCTCCATACTTAGAAATTTCAAATGCTTTATCTTTATTTTTGGAAATTAAAAAACGAGATAAATAATCTACAGCTAAACCTATTAATGCCGGAACAACGGTTTCAATATCATTTAATTGAGTTTTTATTTCTAAATTTATTTCCTCAAAATCAGATGGTTTAATATATCCGCCATAAGGCTGCTTTATTTCTCTGATTCTTTGTGTAACTGATGCCATATTTTAACTTACATTCTTTAAAATTATTTAATAAGGAACAGAAGGAGTAGTTGCTACTGTAAATCATATTAAAGCGTACTGACCTATAAATACACTATCTTTTGAAGTATATGTAACTGTAATTTCCCCAGTTGCATCAACTTTTGCCGTTCAAACTATATCAGAAGGAGAAGTTGTTGGAGTTTTCCCATCAATTGTTATATTGTTTTTAATAGCTTCAAAAACTTGTTCTGATGTACTTTCATTTGTTAAAACTGTTCCAAAAGGTAATGGAGTTCCTGGCGAAATTTCTTCAATATTATAATAATTAAAGTTACCAATTAAAATTGGTCCATTTGTTATGGAATTAATTCCTAAATTTTGAATATAACTATTAGGGTCATTATTAATTTTTTTAATTTCAGTTTCCATTAGTAACTTTTCATTTTTTAACTTATCTATTTCATTTCACTCAGCCTGAGTTAAAACTTTATCTGTTCCATCATTATTTAGCGAAATATTAAGGATATTTATATCTATTTGGTTTATTCTCCCCATAATATCTCTTACTTCTTTTGTTTTTGTAAATGGTTTTTGATCAATTGTTCCTGAAAAAGATAATTCAACAATAGGATTCATATGATCTTTAAATTTAACTATATTAGATAATTTTGGCATTCCTACATTTTCTATTAAAGGCAACATTGTAAATGTATTAGTATTTGGTTCTGAAGTAGTTGTAATATCAGGTAGTAATATTCCTAAAACAATTAAGGCTAATTCATATTTATTTGTAGCAAAAAATGAAACATTATCTTGTTTATAAATTGTACGTTCTAAACTTTGATTAATATTATTAATTTGAATTTCTTTTTTACTTAATTGTGGTGCTTGTTTTCAATTTAAAGGGTTTTTCATTAATGTTATTGTTTCATTAGTAAGAAATTTATAATCACGAATTTTAATATAATTATCTGCTGCCATTTTCCCCATTATTTCTGCTGGATTATTAGGGTTTCTTATTAACATTATTAAATTCCCATTTTCCATTTTAAAAATACTATTTCATTTTGTATTTTGACTAATGAATTGATTCACTTTATTGTCTCAAAAATTTCAAAATGAAATACAGTCATCATTGTTTAAATAATGATTATTTCTTCATCAAGAAAAAGAACTAGAATAATAATTTTTTAGTTCTTCTTGAGTTATAGAAATTTTCCCTTCTATAAATTTTGTAAAATCAACAAGTAATTGTTGTTCTTCTGCTGTAAAATCAACGAAGTTATTAAATGCTTCTCTTGTTATAGGTTTTCCTTTTCCAAAAATCATTTCTTTAGCTTGATTTTTGTAAGTATCATCATTAGCTATTTTTAATGTTCTTCCTACGCTAGCTACATTACCTGGTCCTTGGTCTGAAGAACAAGAAACAGCGGAAGCCGCTACTAGTCCTAAAGTTGGGATTAAAGGCAATGATCATAATATTTTTTTATTCATATTTTCCTTAATTTTGTTTTGTGATTCATAAATATAAAGCTAAAATGATTTATGTCTTTATAAATATTAGGAGTAATTATATGCTTTTTTATAAAAATATTAATTTTATTTATTTATTATTAATTTAAGAAATGAAAAAAAATAGTTAATTAAATATATATATTTAAGGATTTAATTAATTAATTTAATATTTTCACTATTTGGTTTATATTTTTATGATACTAAAAGTGAAAAACAAAAAAATAAACCAAAATAATTTTACTTATTTTAGTTTATATTTAATTTAATGGTTATTTAATTTTATTATTTTGCATTAAATGTTGATGAAGTAAGTTGGTTTCCTAATCTATTATCAAATCCAAACCCATCTTTAGCTGTTAAAGTAATAAAATAAAGTGCTGGTGTATTATTTGGAATCTCCGTAATAGCAGCTGTAAAATTAGCCATATTCGCAGTTGTAATTCCTGTAAATGCTTTTTGTAAAGTTTCTAAAGTTAATGATGTAGCAGCTATCTCTGTTGCTGTAATTCCTGCATTAGTAAGATTAGGTATTGCTGTAATTTCTAAAATAGTTGTAATTGTTAATGCAATTGATTCTAATTTATCTTCTGGTTTATCAGCTGTTCCAAATTTATATCCTGTTTTAGGTGTTAAAGTTACTTTATTTGTTGTTGCATTTCAAGAAGATGTAAATTGTGCAAAAGTAGTTGCATCAACTCCTGTGAAAATTTTTGCTAAAGTTGCTTGTGTAATTGGATTAGCAGCTACATCTTTATTAGTTATTTTATCTGTAACTGTAGGTTTTACAGTAACATTAATAAATTGCGTTACTTCTGGTGTAACGGCAGTACTACATGAAGTAGCAACTACAATAGGGGCAATAACTGCCATTGTAGAAAGCCCTCCAATTAAGAATAATGATTTTTTGTTCATAATAAATAAACCCCTTTAAATCCGTTTAATTCAAAGTTAAACTATTATAATTATACTATTAAAAGTAATAACAAAAAAAATAAGACATTAAATTCAAACTTTTTTTATTAATTTTATACTATTATAAAAAATTTAATAATTAATTAATTATTTTATAGTTTTATTAACTTGTTATATAAAAGCTCATAGACATAAATTCAGCTCCATCAATATTGTTAAATGCATATCCATCTTTAGCTCTTAAGATAATTGCATAAAGTTGTTTACCAGTATTACCATCAGGAAATGAAACATACCTAGTACTCAATATATTATCATAGTCTGTAGGAGTAAGTCCTAAAAATGCTTTATCTAAAGTTGATTTAGCCATCTTTGGTTTAACATCTATTTCTGCTAATGTTATTCCATTGTTATTAACATCAGGATTAAAAGTAACATTTATACCTATTACAGGTTTAATAACTATTGATACAATTTCAAGTTTTGTATCGGTTTCAGAAGTTCCTAATTTATATCCGTCATTAGCCGCTTTTAAAGTAATTGTTTTTTCAACATCTGAAAAAGTTGCTTCAAGTCCAGGGAAATTTTCATAATTAATACCTTCAAAAACTTTTTCTAAAGTTAATTGACCAATTTTAGAAGCACTAAGTTCTTCTGCAGAAATTCTATTTACAATATTTGTTCTTTTTGTTACATTAATATATCCAATTCCAACAGTAATATCTTTAGAAGTAATTTCTGTTGAGCCATCACTAAATACAAATCCTTCTTTCGCTTTTAAAACAATATTATAAGTATTTTTGGCACCAACAGTAGTACTAATTTGTTTTCTAGTCTCAAAGTTATTCATATCTGCATCTGTTAATGTACCAATTCCATTAAATGCTTTTTCTAATGTTGCTTTAGTCATTTTATATGCATTTAAATTAAAGATTGTAATACCAGAATCAACTGTCGGTTTAGCTTCTATTTCTAATACTTTTGCAGGTATTATTTCAATTGAAACTTTATCTGTATTTGTTGTTGCATCACCAAATTTATATCCTTTAAGAGCTGTTAAAGTAATTGTTTTAGTTTTATCATCTCAAGCAGAAGTAAATTGTTTAAAGTTTTCAGCTGTAATTCCATCAAAAGCTTTTTCTAATGTAGCTTGAACTATTGGAGAAGCAGTTAATTCTTTTTCAGTAATTGGTTTAGGGGTTGTACTTGGTTTTACACTAATATATGTAATAGCATTAAAAGTATTAGAAGCGACCTGATTTCCAAATTTATTTCCAAATCCATAACCATCATTAGCTGTTAAAACGAAATAATAAAGGTTTGTATTATTTGGAACAAGATGAACTGAAGCAATAAAATTAGCCATATCTGCATCTGTAATTCCATTAAATGCTTTATCTAATGTTGCTTTAGTTAATGTACCAGTAATTTCATCTTTTGTAATTCCGGCATTAATAAGATTAAGTTTTGCTGTAATGTTTAAAGCTCTTACAGTTTTTATTGCCATTGAAATAACTGTTTCTTTTGGATCTGCTTCAGTACCAAATTTATATCCTGGTTTAGCTGTTAAAGTAATTTTATTATCTGTTGAATTTCAAGCAGATGTAAATTGTTCAAAGTTTACATCTGTTATATTATTGAAAACTTTATTTAAAGTTACTTGAGAAATTGTGCTTGCAGTTACTTCGGCATCAGTAATTCTAATTTCAATATTTGCTTTTGCTACTACATTAATATATTTAATAGGAGCTTCTTTAACTTCAAATGGTTTAGAAAAAAGTTGATTTCCAGCAACATTACTAAATCCATATCCATCTTTTGCTGTTAAAACAAGTGTATAAAGGGGTTTGTTTGAATCTGGTTTTATATAACCAGCACTAAAATTAAGAATATTTTGTTCTGTAACTCCAATAAAGGCTTTATCTAATGTTGCTTTACTAATTGGGGTTGCATTTAATTCAGCAATTGTAATAATATTTGTAGCAAGATCTGGATTTAATGATATTTCTAGTTCTTTTACAGTTGTAATTTTATTTGAAACAACTTTTTCTAATGGATTTGCTTCAGTTCCTAGTTTATATCCGTCTTTAGCTGTTAAAGTAATTTGTTGGTTTTTTGCATCTCAAGTCGCTATAAGACCAGCATAAGTTGCTGTTGAAATACCATTAAAGACTTTTTCTAAGGTTAATTGGCTAATTGGACTAGCTGTAACTTCTTTTTCAGTAATTTTGTCAGCTGTTGATTTTGGACTTACATCGATATATGTAATAGATACTTGGTCTTTAATCCCAAAAGGTAGAGAATCGAATTTTTGTATATCATTATTATTAATACCATCAAATTCATAACCGGTTTTAGCTTCTAGAGTAAAACGATAACGAGGACCTTGATTTGAGGCAACAGAAGAATAACTAGATGTAAAGGCATTTGCATTTGCATCTGTAATTCCTACAAAGGCTTTATCTAATGTTGCTCTAGTAATTGGATTAGCTACCATTTCATCTCTTGTAATATTATTACTATCAACATTTACATTGAAATTAATATTTAAAACAAGTCTTGGTAATGGAATTGATGATTCTGTAGCTTGTGGGGCAGCTGCTGAACCAAATCTATATCCTTCATCTGGAATTAAATTAATTGTTTTAAACACCGGATCTCAAATAGATACAAAATTATTGTAATTTTCAGCTGTAATTCCGTCGAAAGCTTTTTGTAAAGCTTCCATTGAAATTACGTTTTGAATTAAATCTTTTTCTTTAATAGCTACATTAATTCCTTTTTTAGCTACTATATCTAAATAACTTAGACCAGTTATAATTAAAGAAGAATTAAGAATAGTATTTCCTGAATTAAATGAATACCCTTCTTTAGCTGTTAAAATAATCTTTTTAGTTCTTTGATCTCAAGCAGCACTAAATTGATTAATGTTTTCGTCAGTAATTCCGTCAAAAACTTTGTTTAAAGTTGCTCTAGCAATTGGACTAGCATCAACTTCTGCCTGTAATACTTCTTCAGGTGTTGCTTTTAATGTAATATCTAATTTAATTGTTGTAGGTGTTATTTTAATTGAATCAAGTTTATTTGAAGAAGATTCGTTTGAACCGAATTTATATCCATCCTTTGAAACTAAAACAATTTTTCTATTTGCAGAATCTCATAAAGAAGTAAATTGGTTTAAGTTTTCAGCTGTAATTCCATTAAAGGCTTTATCTAAAGTTTCTTTAGTAATTGGATTAGCTTGTACTTCAAAAAAAGAAATATTGCTTGAAACTTTTAGTTTAGCTGTTACCTCTATATATTTTACTTCTACTTCATTAGAACATGAGGTTGCAACTACAAGCGGAACGGCAAGGGTTGCAACCGACAATGCTCCTATCGAAAATAAAGATTTTTTATTCATAATTTCTCCTTTTACACTTTTGTGTTATAAATAAACTTTACTAAAATTATATTACAAAAAAATAGGAAAAAATGAATTGATTAAGCTCCTAATCTTTATAGATTATTACCCAATTTATCTCTTATTATTGATAAAATAGGTATTTAGAGGTTTTACTAAATCTTAAAAAAATTTAAAAAAAAATAAAAAAAATATATTAATAATGAAATTAATATATTTATTTAAGTAAAAATTAATTAATTTAATAAGTAATTTTTATCTGTTTTTTAGCTTATTTAATTACTTATTTTTTAAGGCTTAAAATAATTTTTTTATTAACTGCATCTCATGAAGCATTGAATTTATCAAAGTTTTGGTCAGTAATTCCATCGAAAGCTTTTTCTAAAGTTTCTTTACTAATTGGATTAGCCATAACTTCAGCTTCAGTAATTTTAGCACTTACTACTTTAGCTTGGATGTTTGATTTGAAAGGAAGGGCTGTATCATCTAGAGTTATTTCAACTGATGAAAGAATATATTCTGCTGTTGGAGAACCTAAAGCATTAAATTGGTAACCAGGATTAGCTGTTAAAGTGATTTTTCCTTTTGTTGGATCTGTTCCTGGTTTTCAAGTTGCTGTGAATTGAGAATAATCTGTACCAGCAAGAACATTAAATATTTTATCTAAAGTGTCTTTAGTTATTGGGTTAGCTTCTATTTCTGATTTAGAAATTTTAATTCCTGTTATATCTGCATCTGCTTTAGCTGTTATATCTAATACATTATTATTTGTTATTGTTATTTCAATTGATTCAATACTATCTGTTGGTAAATTTGTATTAGCAAACGCAAAACCAGGATTAGGTGTTAAAGTAATTGTTCCTTTTGTTGGATCTGTTCCTGGTTTTCAACTTGCTGTGAACTCAGTATAATTTGCTCCAATAGTTCCAGTAAATATTTTATTTAAAGTTTCTTTAGTTATTGGTTTAGCATCTATTTCTGATTGATAAATTGGAGTTGATAATATATCTGTACTTGATTTAGGAACTATATTTAAAAGAGTAATAGGAGTTATTACCTCTGATGTAATAGTACCATTTGAATTATTTTTGGTTCCAAATTCATATCCAGGTTTAGCTGTTAAAGTAATTACTCCTTTTACTGGCCCTGTTGGATTTGTTGTATCAGATGTTCAAATTGCGTCAAATTTAGAAGAATAATCCTCAGTAGTATCAATTCCACTAAATAATTTTGCTAAAGTATCGTTTGATATTGTAGTTAAATCTGAAACATAAATTGTTCCAGTAAGTGTTTTTTTGTCTATCGCTAAAGGAGTAATAGGTATTATAGAATCGAAAATAAGTGTATTAGTAGAATTACTAAATTCATATCCTTCATTAGCTGTTAAAGTAACTGTTTTAGCTGTTGGATCTCAAGAAGATGTAAACTTATTAAAATTATTATTATCAATTCCTGTAAATAATTTTCCTAAAATTGCCATTCCAATATTTGCAGTAGTTAATTCACCTTCATAAATTTTATCAGCTGGATTTCTTTTATCTATATTTAATGTAGTAGAAGTTGATGTTATTTCAACTGAAATAATACTATTTGTTGATGAAGTTGTATTACCAAATTCAAAACCTGGTTGAGCTGTTAAAGTAATTATATTTGTATCTTTATTTCAATTTGCTGTAAATTGAGAAGCATAATTAGGAGCGATAGTTCCATTAAATGCTTTCATTAAAGTCTCATGAGTTAAAGTAGGATTCATTAATTCAATTAAAGGAATTGAAATAGGTCCTTGTTTTTGTGATATTTCTAAAGGAGTAATAGGTATTATAGAATCGAAAATAAGTGTATTAGTAGAATTACTAAATTCATATCCTTCATTAGCTGTTAAAGTAACTGTTTTAGCTGTTGGATCTCAAGAAGATATAAAGTTATTAAAATTATTATTATCAATTCCTGTAAATAATTTTCCTAAAATTGCCATTCCAATATTTGCAGTAGTTAATTCACCTTCATAAATTTTATCAGCTGGATTTCTTTTATCTATATTTAATGTAGTAGGAGTTGATGTTATTTCAACTGAAATAATACTATTTGTTGATGAAGTTGTATTACCAAATTCAAAACCTGGTTGAGCTGTTAAAGTAATTATATTTGTGTCTTTATTTCAATTTGCTGTAAATTGAGAAGTATAATCAGGACCGATAGTTCCATTAAATGCTTTCATTAAAGTGTCATGAGTTAAAGGAGGATTCATTAATTCAATTAAAGGAATTGAAATAGGTCCTGGTTTTTGCGATATATCTAAAAGAGAAAGAGCTGTTATTGAAATTGAATCAAGAGTAGTTAATGAAGTTGATATTGCAGTTTCAAATTCATATCCATCGTTAAGAGTTAAAGTAATTATTCCTACTGTTCTTGTAACTTTTCATTGAGTAGTTGCTATAAATTTATAATTTTCGGGTGTAATTCCTTCAAAAACTTTATTTAATATTTCAACTTTAATTTTATCTCCAACTAATTCTGATAGAAAAATTTTATCAGTTGGTTGAATTGATTTTTTCGCTATTATATTTAATTTAACAGTTACAGGGGATGATGTAAGAACTTTTTTAAACATAGGATTTGTTGGTGTTAAAAATTCATATCCATGTTTTGCTGTTAAAGTAATTGTTCTATCACCTTTATTTCATTTAGCTACAAAAAAATCTTTATTATTTATATCAATTCCATCAAAAACTTTTTGTAATGTTTCTAATTTTATTGCTGTTTCATTAAATTCTAATTCTGAAACATTAATAGCTGTTCTTGATTTTATATTCATTTTATGAATAATTGTTTTAGATACAAGATCTTGACCAGAAGTAGAATTTGCATTTTTAAATATATAACCTTTTGCAGGAGTTAAAGTAATTTGTCTTAATAACGGATTTCAATTTGATGTAATATATTTATAATTTTCAAGTGTAATCCCATCAAATGCCTTTTGTAAAGTTTCTATAACAATTGGACTTGCTGTTAATTCTAATTCAGAAATATCATCTGGTACTTGTTTTACCGTTGTTTCAAATGTAACAATGATTTCATTAGATACAAGAGTATTTGTATTAAGAGTTGGAGTTAAAAATTCATATCCTGTTTTAGGAGTTAAAGTAATTCTTCTTGTTCCTAGATCTCAAGCGGCTGTAAATTTATCAATATTATAAGCAGTTAATTCCCCAAAAACATTATTTAAAATTACAGGAGGAATTGCATTAGGGTCTTTTATATCTAATTCTAAAATTGTAACTTGTTCTGGTTTAACATTTATTCCTAATTGAATAATTACAGGATTTGATACAAGAGTTGTTTCTCCAGTAGTTGGAGTTTCAAATTCATATCCAGTATTAGGAGTTAAAGTAATTTCTCTTGTTGATGGATTTCATGAAGCAACAACATATTTAAGATTTTTGGTAGTAGATCCGTTAAATACATTTAATAAAATTGCTTCTGATATTATATTAATAATTTCTGATTCTAAAAGTTTAATACTAGGATTTGTTTTTATATTTAATTGAATAATTACAGGATTTGATTTAAGAATATTTGTTGGACCAGAAGGTGTTGGTGTTTCAAATATATATCCATTATTAAGAGTTAATGTAATTGTTCTATCTGGATTCCATATATAAGTTTCGAAAATAGCTAGATCAGTAATTTCATTAAAAATACTTTGTAATACAGAAAGTGTTGGCGCTGCATTAAAATCTGATTCTAAAATTTTAACAACTGTTGATTTTACTGTTATATTCATTTTAACAGTTATTGGAAGAGATTTAAGAGAGTTTGTTACTGTATCTAAAAATTCATATCCATCTTGAAGAGTTAAATCAATTGTTCTACCTGTTGAATTTCAATTAGATATAATATATTGATTATTTTTATCTGTTATTGTATTGAAAACTTTATTTAATGTATCAATATTTAATGGTTTAGCATTTAGATCTGTAATTGAAATTTCTTGAACTGTTGTATTTGCTTTTATATTTAATTGAACAATTACAGGATTTGATGTAAGAACATTTGGTGAATTAGGAACTGTTGGGGTTTCAAATACATATCCTTTTTTAAGAGTTAATGTAATTGTTCTATCTGTATTTCATATATAAGTTTCGAAAACATCTATATTGGTAATTTCGTTAAAAATACTTTGTAATACAGAAAGTGTTGGCGCTGCATTAAAATCTGATTCTAAAATTTTAACAACTGTTGATTTTACTGTTATATTTAAAGGAGTAAAAGAAGTTGTTATTTGATTTGATGTAATTGTTTCCATTTTATTTTCAAATACAAAACCTGGTTGAGCTTTTAAAGTAATTATTCCAGTTTTTTCTACTCAAGTTGCTGTAAATTGAGAAGCATAATCAGGAGCAATAATTCCATCAAATGCTTTCATTAAAGTATCATTAGATAAAGGATCAACTAATTCTGTTAAAGGAATTGAAATAGTTCCTTGTTTTTGACTAATATTTATCACTTTAATAAATGGTATTTCATTTGAATTAAGAGAACCGGTTGAATTGTTAAATTCATATCCTGGTTTTGCTGTTAAAGTTACTATTTTACTTACTGAATCAAAAGAATATGTAAAATTATCTAAATTACTAGAATCAATACCATCAAATAATTTTTGTAATATTAATATATCAATTGTTGAACCATTTAATTCATTGTCATAAATTGTCTCAGTTATAGTTTTTTCTGTTATTCCTAATTTGGTAAGAGTTGATGTTATTTCAACTGAAATAATTTTATTTGTTGATAAAGTTGTATTACCAAATTCAAAACCTGGTTTAGCTTCTAAAGTAATTATATTTGTTTTAGAGTCTCAAGTTGCTGTAAATTGAGAAGTATATTCAGGAGCAATAGTTCCATTGAATGCTTTCATTAAAGTATCATGAGTTAAAGTAGGATTTATTAATTCAATTAAAGGAATTGAAATAGGTCCTTGTTTTTGTGATATTTCTAAAAGAGAAAGAGCTGTTATTGAAATTGAATTAAGAGTATTTAATGGAGTTGAGGTTGTAATATTAAATTCGTATCCATCTTTAAGAGTTAAAGTAATTGTTCCTACTGTTCTTGTAGCTGTTCATTTAGTAGTTGCTATAAAGTCATAATTTTCAGGTGTAATTCCGCCAAAAACTTTATTTAATATTTCAACTTTAAATTTATCTCCAACTAATTCTGATAGAAAAATTTTATCAGTTGGTTCAATTACTTGTTTTGCTGTTATATCTAATTGCACAGTTATTGGGTTTGAATTAAGAGATGTTGTTGGATTTCCTGCTTGAGTTTTAAATTCATATCCGTCAAGAGCTTCTAAAACAAATTTTCTTTCTAGTTTATCGAAACGGAACCTAAACTTAGCACTTATTGTATTATCAAAAGTAAAAGCTTTTTGTAAAGTTGGGATTGTTATAGTTCCAGATAATTCTGATTCTGGAATTTTAACATTTTCATTTAATTCTATATTTAAAATAGTAATAGGTGTTATTTTAACTGATTTAATAATATTTGTTGATGTAGTTGTATTACCAAATTCAAAACCTGCTTTAGCTGTTAAAGTAATTATTCCAGCTTCATATGCAACTTCAATATTTGCTAAATCTGCTGCAACAATTCCATTAAAGACTTTTTCTAAAGTTGTAATTGAAATTGTTCCTGTTAAATCTGTATCATAAATTTTTTCTATGATTGGATCTTTAACTGTTATTGCTAAAAGAGTAATAGGAGTTATTATATTAGAGTTAAGAGTGGGACTAGATGAACCTGTAGTTCCAAATTCGAAACCAGGATTTGCTGTTAAAGTAATTATATTTGTTGTAGCATTTCATTTTGCATCAAATTTATCAATATCTTCATCAAGAACATTAAATGCTTTTTTAATTGTATTTGCTGTTAATTTATCTGCTGTTAATTCTGAATTAGAAATTTTTATAATACCTGTTATAGCTGTTATATCTAAAGCAGAAACATAAGATATTTCAGCTGATTCAATAGAATCTGTTGGTGCAGCTTCTGTTCCAAATTTATATCCTGGTTTAGCTGTTAAAA
The DNA here is from genome assembly GCA_051655145.1 of Metamycoplasmataceae bacterium. Classification (GTDB taxonomy): domain Bacteria; phylum Bacillota_I; class Bacilli_A; order Mycoplasmatales; family Metamycoplasmataceae; genus UBA710. The sequence continues at coordinate 36,229 of JBOFZK010000055.1, read as the reverse complement.
TTATTTTATTTTTTACATCATTTAAAGATACTGTAAAATAATTAAAATTTTCTAGTTTAACTCCAGTAAAAGCTTTAGATAAAGTATCTATTGAGATATTTCCTTCTAATTCTTGTTTATAAATTTTATCAGGAGTTAATTTAGCTGTTATATCAATTATATTTGTAACATTAAATGTCATTGAAACAAGTTGATCTCCAATTCTGTCTCCAAATCCATAACCATCATTAGCTGTTAAAACTAAAAAATAAAGTTTATTAATTGTTCCTACACTTGTAGTAAAATTTTTCATATTTTCATCAGTAATTCCAATAAATGCTTTATCTAAAGTCGCTTTATATATTTGAGGAGCATCTATTTCTTCTTTTGTAATTAAATAGTTATGTACATTTCTATTTAAAGAAATATTTAAAGCTTTTACAGCATTTATTTGAACTGAATCAATACTACTAATTGGTTTAGCTGATGATCCGAATTTATATCCAGGTCCTGCTGTTAAAATAATTTTATTATTTACTGAATCTCAATTAGATATAAAATGACTAAAATTCATATCAGTAATTCCGTCAAAAGCTTTATCTAAAGTTAATTTAGAAATTGGATTAGCATTTATTTCTTGATCAGTAATTCTAGTTGTAATTTCTGTTTTAACAGTTATATCAATGTATGTTATATCTTCTATAACATTAAATGTCATAGAAGGAAGTTGGTTTCCCATTTGGTTATTAAATCCATAACCTTCATTAGCTACTAAGATAAAAGCATAAAGAGGTGGATTAATATTTGGAATTTTAACATAAGAAACAGTAAAATGTTTCATGTTTTCATCAGTAATTCCATTATATGCCTTTGCTAATGTTTCTTTAGTTATTGGATCAGCATTTATTTCTTTTTCAGTAATAGCGGTATTAACAATATCTGTATTTAAAGAAATATTTAAATCAATTACAGGTTTTAATCTAATTGATTCCATTTTGTTTTTTTCTAAACCAAATTCGCTCCCCTCTTTAGAAGTTAAAATAATTTTATTATTTGATGCATCTCAAGCAGATGTAAATTGATTAAAATTTACAGTTGTAATTCCATCAAAAACTTTATCTAGTGTTTGTTTTGTCATTGTAGAAGCAGTAACTTCTTTATCAGTAATATTAGCTGTAACAATTTGTTTTGCCATTATTCCAATATATTGCATTCCAGTTGTTTCAGTACAAGATGTAGTAACTACAAGCGGAATTGCGATTGCAACGGTAGACAGCGCTCCTATCAAAAGTGACGATTTTTTATTCATAATAATTCTCCTTATAAGTATATGATTAATAAAAATTTAAAGTTAATTAAATTACCACAATTATAGTACTAAAAAAATAAAAATAACCAAAAAGAATAAACTTTATTTTTTAGTTAATTAATAACTAATTTTTATTATTTGAATAAAGAGAAAATTTAAAAGTTTTTAAGCTCGATTCATTGCCTTATTTTGATCTAAAAACTTTGCTAAGAGTTTCTCCTAATTCGTTTTTTCATTCTTCTCAGCCATTTACTGCATAATAACCTTTTGCAAAATTACAAGAATATGAAGGACTACCAAAATTAACATCTACTAATAGTTTGAAGGCCTTTTGTTCTTCAAGAAAAACTGCCTTATTTTTTTCAACCAATTCTTCTAAATGTAATTGCATTGATGTAAATGTTTTATATTGTTCATCATAATATTTATTATCTTTATTGATTTTTTCAATTTTATCTGCTACACTTGGTAATATTGAATTTTTAAGAATAATAATTTTTCCATCTTGATATATTGCTGAAGAATCTTTACATTTAAAAATATTTTGTTTTTTAATTGTTTTTACTTCCCTATTAAATTCTATACCGATAAAAAATAGTAAATCATCAATAGAAGAAATGATTGATTTTAATAATGGTTCTTCAAAATCATTTACATTTGGTTTTTTATCTCTTTGTTGAACATTAGATAATAATCAAGCATCTCCCTTTTTAACTACATCAATATAATGTCATTCTATATAATCTATAAATGTCCTAGAGAAACTATTAGTTTCTGAAACAAAAGCTAATATTTTAGAAAAGTCTTTTGTTTGGTTATGTTCTGTTATTCTTTGGTGAATATTATCTGTTTGACCAATATATACGCTTGTTTCATCTTCTGAAATTAAAAAATATACTCCTGAATAATTAATAAATTTTTCATCTTTAATATCTTTTATTATTTCTCTTGGTATTTCAAAAAATCTAATATTATCATTATTTAATTTATGAATTCTTAGTCCTTTAAGATTGCTTTTAAATAATATTGATTGGATTATAGTTTTACTCATAATGATATTTATTATATCTTTTTTATAAATTTAAATTACTAAAGGTGGAAATAATGTTCATTATTTAACCTTTTAACTATTATAAATAATAATTCCTTTTATTTGTAATATTGTATTTATCTTTTTATTTACAACATTTTAATTTATTAATTTTTATATTTAATAGATACCTTATTTTTGTGTTTTTAAGTTAAATAATGAACATTAAAAGGATTTTATGTCAAATATAGACAAAATATTGAATGATTTAAAAGATAAATCATTAAAAGAAAAGTCATATCTTGAAATTAATGAAATAGAAGATTTTATAAAAAAATATAATAAAAAAAATGCTATAAATCAGGCTTTTAATTATGCAAATGATGATGAATGATATACAACAAAAGAAGATATTCAATTTTTTATTAATATGGCTAAAATACCCAAAGATAAAATTATTTGATGTCCTTTTGATTTAAAAACTTCTAACTTTGTTACGGTTTTTAAACAGAATGGTTACAAAGTAATATATTCTCATATAGCTGATGGGAAAGATTTTTATGAGTATGAACCAAAAAAAAATTGAGATATTATTATTTCAAATCCGCCCTTTAGAGGAAAATATAAATTATTGGAAAGATTATTATTTTTTAATAAACCTTGAGCATTGATTTTCGGAATACAAGCTCTAAACTCTGAAAAATTCTGTGATAAACTTCAACAATTTAATAGACCTCAATATGTTCACCTAAAAAGAAGGATGTGTTTTACAAAAGACCATTTAAATTATGATGTTTTAAATCTTAGCAGGCCTTCATTTGCTAGTATGTGAATCTGTAATGATTTATTTAAAAAAGATATCCAAGTTTGAAAAGGTGTTGATTATAAAAAAGATGGGAAGGAATTTTTTTAATGATTAAAATACATGTGTCAGATAGTTTAATAAAATCATTAATATCTCTCAGAAGAAGAGATTGAAATGAAGAATTAGAAAAAGAATATATATTCAAAAAAATTAAGGAAGCTTTAATTTTGGATGGACTGATATATGAGAGCGAAGAAATAATATTTTTAAATACAAGAAAATCTTTTCAAGGATGTTATATAGAAAATAAAAATATTATTGTTTGTTTTTCTCAAATGTTTAATTTTAAAGGCGGGTTAAGATCAAGAAATACTTATATAATGCAAAATTTTAATCCAGCATTTGAATATTCAATTGATATTAAAGCTAATATTCATATTTCTATTAATCCTTTTGATATTAATAGAAGACTAACTAAATTTCCTGAATCTATTGAAAACGATTTAGAAACACTATTTAATTTAAATGTTATTATCAATAAATCAATATCTAATAAAAAATATAAAAGATGAACATTAGATGAATATATTCAAAAAAAATGAGAAATAAAAAATAAAAATAAAGGTAATAATTCAACATATATTAAATTTTTAGAAGATAAAACGATTTGTGTATTTGGAAAATTAGATGGTGCCAATATTTCCGGAACCATTAATACTTGTAGAATTATTTCTAATTTAAATAAAGATAATTTAAATTTAATTTTTATGCAAATAAATAATCACAATGATAAAAATAAAAAATTATTAGAAAAAATAAAAAATATCGGTTTTAATATTGTTGATGAAGAAAATGAAGAAAATGAATTAAGAGCTGAATTAGAAAAAATGGATAAAATTGAATCTTTTAATATTGAAAGTCTTTTAAAAAGAAACCAAAAACTTTTTTTAAAAAATATAATTGAAAAATATATGGATATTGATGGTTTTGATTTAAATAGATGTTTTGCTTGTAATTATAAAATACAAATGAATTTAATTTCCGCTCATATTTATAGATATTCAGATATTATAAGAGATTTTCATAATAAAAAATTAACTTCTGCAGAAGCTGCTCATTTAATTGTTTCTGGAGAAAATGGTTTTTTATTATGTCCAAATCAAGATAAAGAATTTGAAAAAGGAATGATTTATTTTGATTTAGAAAATAAAAAATTTGAAGCAAGAAAAATAAATATAGATTCTCATTTTATTAATGAAATTAAAAATAGAATAACTAATCAAAAATTTGAAAAAATAAAATATACTAATGAATTTGAAAAAAATATATATGAACATATAAAAAGAATTACTTAGTTTCTTCTTTTATTTCCCTTTTAAAATTATCATAAAATTCACAAGGAATAAAAATATTAGATTTTCTAATATCAATTACTTTTTTAATAGCATTATTTTGAATAGGACTATCTAAATAATCAATAATTTTTTCTTTATTTTCACTATTAAAAGAATGAAAATAATATTCAAAATTTTTTATCGACTTTGCTATTAGCCCTGTTTTATTACCAAAAATTATTCAATGATAAAATTCTAAAATAAAATTTGAGTTTTTTGAATTTTCATATTCAATTATTTTAAATCACATAACATTACATTCTAAACAAGCATTAACGTCTTTAAATTCATAATAATTTCCTTGCTTTATCATTCATTTTTTTATATAATTTATTGAAGTTTCAATAAATTCATTATCATGAAAAAAATCAAACCACATTAAAAAATTAATTATATAAATAATTATATTTTCATAAATGCCTTCTTTTGTTATTTCATTAATAATTCTTTCCAAAAATTGTATTGAAGTAAATTTTTCTTTATTATTTAATTTTATTAAAAGTTCTAAATAAATAGTATTAATATTAAAAAAACCAATATTAGAAGAAATAATATTAGAAAATAAAAAATTAAGTATTTGTTCCTTGCTTTCGTTTTTTCCTAGAGTATCAAATGCTTCTTTTATTTCCGAAAATTCAATAATGATATCGTTTTTATTAGTGATAAAATTTATATAGTTTATATTTTTTATTTTCTGTATCATTGAAGAAATATTTACTGATAGTAATTTAAATTTTACTTTCTTTTTACTTAAATGAGTTATTAATTTTATCCCTCTTTCAATTAATGAATTATCAGATATTTCAAAATTAAAAATATGAGATATTGAGTAATTATTTCTTATTGTTTTTAAATTAAGAATAAATAAATATTCTTCTTGATTAATTATTTTATAATTTTTTATTGCAGATTTAATTATTTTATTGTCCTCAATTTTTTTATATGAAACTAACTCATTATTTTCTAATTTTCAACTAAAATTTTCTTCATTAAATAAAAATTCAAAATTAAATGGGTTTTGTTTTATTATTAAAAATAATAATTGAGATAAAATTTCATTATAAAGAGGTAAAGAAAAAACCTGGTTATTAATTTTTTTATTTTCATATAATTCTTTTAACTCGATATAAGTTGAACTATTTTTTTCTATAATTTTATTTAATTTTTCAATAAATATTTTATGCTCAGGTTCGCCGTAACCTTTTGGGTTTTTATTTATTTCCTTAATGAAATCATAAAAAAATTTTATATTTATCATAAATTTCTATTCAATTATTTCTAAAATATCGGAAATGATTAAATCTTTATCCTGTGCCGAATCGACAACGTGGAAGTTGTTAGGGAAGTTCTTTTTGTAAAAATCGATTAGTGGGAAGGTTTGCTCTTCATAAATATCGAAACGTTTACTAATCGCTTCTGGTTCATCATCTTTTCTTCTAATTAATATGTCTTGATCATGAGGACATTTATCGCCTTTGTAATTTTGGCTATTAAATGTTCCTTTACATGTAGGACAAAATAGACGAGAAGATAGTCTTTTAATAATGTGGTCTTTAGAAATTTCTAAAACTATTATTTCAAATTCATCTACTTTTAGTTTTGATAAAAAAATTGCTTGATCTAGAGTTCTTGGATAACCATCTAAAATAAAGTTTTTCTTTTCGCTAGTTAGTTCGTTTAATTTGTTTTCAACTATTTTGTTGGTAATATCATCAGGAACATATCCTCCTGAATCTACTATTTGTTTTACTTCAATTCCTAAAGGAGTTTTTTTAGCTATTTGTTCTCTAAATATATTTCCTGTTGAAATATGGCTTAAATTTGTTTTTTCCATTAATATTTCGGAAACAGTTCCTTTTCCTGAGCCAGGCGCTCCTAAAAAAATAATGTTTTTCTTTATCATAAAATTGATCCGTCGCTTTCTTCGTTATATTCTTCATTTGAAGGATTAATTGAATTTAATCCTTCTACCATTTCAATGTCTCTTGTTTGGTCATTAAAATTATATACCTCAATAACACTTGCTTTCGATTTATTAATTCTAAATTTATTTGTTTTATAACGGGCAATAACTTGTTGAATGGTTTCAATACTTACTGAAACTAAAATAATGAAGGATGTTCCACCAAAAGTAAGAGCGGGCGGAACGCCAGCCATTTGAAGAAGATATTCTGATGAAGCTAGAAGTGTAAGGTAGAAAGCAGAGAAAACAGATAGTCTTAAAATGATTGATGTAAGGTAGTCTTCTGTTTGTTCTCCAGGTCTTACTCCGGGAATAAAGGTTGAGTTTTTAGAAAAGTCTTCAACTATTTTATCCAGTCTTGATTGTTGTAAAGACATAATAATTGTAAAAATGAATGTAGCTACTGCAAAAATGGTAAGTCCGATTGGTTGTTGAACAGTTAAATTTTCTTTCATTCATTTTACTTGTTCAAACTTATTTCCTGTAGCATCAATTAGATCAGCAATAAATAAAGGACCAGTTGAAAGCATTAGCCCGAAAATAACGGGCATTACCCCAGCGGGATTAACTTTTAGTGGCAGATAAGAAAGTTCTTTTAAATTACGACTTCTTCCCGCTCCTATATGTTGAATAGGAACTCTTCTTTCTGCTTGATAAACTAAATTTACTAAAAACATTATTAGTAAAAAGATTAATAAGTAAGTAATAAAGTAAACAGAATTTATGATTAAGGTATTAACTGGAGTATTAGGATCTAACTGACCAAAGATTTGGTTAAATGCTCCTTGGAAATGAGTTGGAAGAGAAATTAAAATCCCTGAAAGAATTAATAAAGATGTTCCATTCCCTACACCTTTATTAGTTATTTCTTCAGAAATGAAGACAGAGAAAAATGTTCCGGCAACCATAATTGCTGGAATTACAAAATAACTATATCAAATAGTATCAAACCCCGCTTCAAAAGAAACTCCAAATTGATTAGTAGTTCCTGTTTGAAGCAGTGAACGAAGTAAAACTATTGCCTGAGCGATCGCAATTATAAAAGAAAGAGCTTTAGTAATTACATTTATTTTCATTCTTCCTAAAGGACCTGATTGAGAAAGCCTGTAGATAGGAGGGAAGATTTTAGTTTGGGCTAGCGTCATTATTAATGAAGCCGTAATAAAAGGGGAAATTCCTAAGGATACTAGGGAAAAGCTCCGCAGTCCTCCTCCTCCAAGAGTATTTAAAAGACCCAGAAAGTCATTTGAATTTAAACTATCTGGATTTTCGATTTTAATCCCTGGCAGGGTAATTGATCCTATAGCCACAAAAACGGCTAAAAGGAATAAAGTAAAAATTATTCTTTTCGTAAGATCTTTTTCTTTAAAAAAATCAATAAAATATTTTTTAAAGAAAATATTTACTTTTGAAAAAAATAAAATTATAGGAGAAAATAATTTTTTAAAAAAATTCATTTTCTATATTACCTCTAAGGTTCCTCCTGATTTTTCAATAGCAGAAATAGCAGTTTGAGAGGCTGCATTTACTTTAATTGTTAATTTTTTGGTTAAATTTCCGTTTGCAAGCAATTTAATTGGAAGGTTTTTATTTCTTGCAATTTTTTTCTCTAAAAGAATTTCTGGAGTAACTAAATCATTATTTTTAAAATTCTCTTCAAGAGAAGAAAGAGAAACAACTTGATATTCAACGTGGTTAACATTATTAAAACCTCTTTTAGGTAATCTTCTAAATCATGGATTTTGTCCACCTTCAAAACCCGGTCTTGTTCCACCACTTCTTTTATTTTGACCTGATTGTCCTTTACCGGCTTGTTTTCCTTTACCAGCGGCATGACCACGTCCTACACGATGTTTTTCTGTTCTTGAACCATCATTTGCTTTTAATGAATGTAATTTCATAATTTCTCCTTTTTCTAATTTTAATATATTTAATTAAGATTTAATCTTTAATTAAGAACTTTTTCTGGACTAATATCTCTTAATTTAGCTACTTCTTCAAGAGTTCTTAATTTTGATAGAGCTCTAAGAGTTACTTTAGAAATATTTGTTTTATTTCTTGATCCATATGTTTTAGTATAAATATCTGTATAACCAGCTAGTTCCATAATATTACGAACTGTTCCAGAGGCAATAACCCCTTTTCCTTTTCTAGCAGGTTTAATTAGGATATGTGAAGCTAAATATTTAGCTGATACTTCATGAGGAATTGATGATTTATCAATAATTGGAACTTTAATTAAATTAGCTTGAGCTGCTTTAACTGCTTTTTTAATCGCATCTGGAACTTCATTTGCTTTACCGTGTCCAAGACCAACAAGACCTTTTTTATTTCCCACAGCAACAACTGCTGAAAAACTAAATCTTCTTCCCCCTTTAACAACAACTGTAACTCTTGCGATATCTACAATTCTTTCTTCGAATTCGCTTTGAGGTTTTTGTTTAAAGTTTGATCTTTTTTTGTTATCTCCACCTTTAGGAGAGTTTTTTGCTCTAGGTTTAAATTTAGTTTCGTTAGTTTCAAAATGAACTTTTTCTTTAATATTAACTTTGTCGCCTGAATCGATTGCTGAAACAACTTCTGTTTTTTTAATTTCTTCCTTTGCTTCTTTAATTAATTCAATTTCTTTTATTTTCTCTGTCATAATTAAAATTTAATCCCTTCTTTTCTAACTGCTTCTGCAAAAGCTTTAACTCTTCCGTGGTAGATATAACCTGATCTATCAAAAACAAGTTTTTCAATTTTTGCTTTTTTGATTTGTTCTCCCATGATTTTTCCTAGTTTTTCAGCTGCTTTAATATTTCCACTGTATTCTTTATCTTTTTCAGTTGAAACACTTATAATTGTTACTCTTTTTTGATCATCAATTAATTGAGCTGAAAAATTTTGAAGTGATTTAAAAACACACAGTCTTGGTTTTGTAGCTGTTCCACTAATTTTTGTTCTAATTTTTTGATGTTTATTAACTCTAACTTGATTTCTTGATTGTTTTGCCATAAATTACCCTTATTTAGATGATGCCTTTCCTTCTTTAAGTAGAATAGTTTCGTCTGAATACATAATCCCTTTACCTGAATAAATATTCGGTTTTCTGATTTTACGGATTTTAGCAGCGAATTCTCCTACTTCTTGTTTATCATTTCCAGAAATTTTGATTTCTGTAGGTTTGGGAACTTCGACTTTAATTGTTGAAGGAATAGGAAGTAAAATAGTATGTGAATAACCAGCAAAAATTTCGATTTCACTTCCTTTTAAAATAGCTTTATAACCAACACCTTTAATTAATAAGTTTTTTACAAAACCAGCTGATACACCTGTTACCATTCCTTGTAATAAAGAATTAGTTGTTCCGTGTAATTGTTTTGTATGTTTTTCTTCATTGCTTCTTTCAGTTGTAATGATATTATCATTTACTTTAATTGAAATTAATGGAGAAAATGTTCTTTTTAAAACTCCTCTTGGACCTGTTAAAATTGCTTCGTTATTTTGTTTAACTTCAATTGTTACTCCAGTAGGAATTTCAATCATTCTTTTACCAACTCTAGACATTAAAACCTCCTATCAAACATAAGCTAGCACTTCGCCACCTATGTTTTCCTTTCTAGCTTCTTTATCTGTCATCATCCCTTTTGAGGTTGAAATGATTGCAATTCCAAATCCTGATAATACAGAAGGAATTGATTCAACATCGACATAAATTCTAAGACCTGGTTTAGAGATTCTTTTAATATCAGTAATAACATTTCTATTTAATGATTTATATTTTAGATTAACGATAATTTCTTTTTTAAATTCAGAATGAGTTTCGACTTCGAAAGAAGTAATAAAACCTTCTTTTTCTAAAATTTCTAAAAATTTAACTTTAACTTTAGAATGAGGAATATTAACTGATTTAAATTTTCTTTGATTTGCATTTTTGATACGAACGATCATATCTGCAATTGGATCTGTTATAAAAGACATTTTATCAACTCGCTTTCTTTACGCCTGGGATTTTACCTTCATGAGCTAAATTTCTAAAACAAATTCTGCAAATTTGGAATTTTCTTAATACTGAATGTGGTCTTCCACATAATTGACATCTTGTATATTTTCTTGAAGAAAATTTAGGATGTTTTTCAGCTTTTACTTTTAATGATTTTTTTGCCATAAATTTCTCCTTATTTCGATGCCTTGATAAATGGCATTCCTAATTCTTGCAATAGCGCTAGCGCTTCTTTATCTGTTTTAGCCGTTGTAACAATAATTACATCTAGCCCTTTAATTTTTCTTATCTTATCAAAAGAGATTTCAGGGAAAATAATTTGTTCTTTAATTCCCATTGAATAATTTCCTCTTCCATCAAATGTTTTTGGAGAAAGTCCTCTAAAGTCTCTTATACGAGGAATAGAAACGTTAATTAATTCATAAAGGAAAAATCAAGCTTTTTCTTTTCTTAAAGTTACTTTACCACCCATTGGCATTCCTTCTCTTAGTTTTCAAGAAGCAAGAGATTTTCTAGCCGTTGTGCTTGCTGGTTTTTGTCCTGATATTAAAGTTAATTCATTCATAACTTCTTCAATAGCTTTTGAGTTAGTAACTTCTCTACCTGCAGTCATGTTTAAAACAATTTTTTCTATTTTAGGAACTTGCATTTTTGAGGTGTAATTGAATTTTTGAATTAGGTTAGGAACTATTTCTTTTTCATACTTTAAATATAATTTAGATTTTTGCATTTTTAAATATCCTTCCCTGTTTTCTTATCGAAACGAATTTTTTTATCTTTTTCATAACGATATCCAACTCTTACACTATCATTTGCACCTTTTTTAGATGTTTTTGATTTAATTGCTACATTAGAAATGTGAAGAAAAGATTCTTTTTTCTCAACAGAACCTTCTGTTTTTTGTTGAGATGGTTTAATATGTTTTGTAACCATATTAATATCTTTAACTAAAACTTTGTCATTTTTCTTATCAACTTTAATAACAAAACCTGTTTTCCCTTTTTCTTTTCCAGCAATAATAACTACTTCATCATTTTTTCTAATTTTCATAATTGCCTTTCTATATTACCTCAGGAGCTAAAGAAGTTATTTTTAAATAACCTTTTTCTCTTAATTCACGCGCTATTGGACCAAAGATACGAGTTCCTCTTGGAGTTCCGTCTTCTTTTATAATAACTACGGCATTATCATCAAATTTAATATGGGTTCCGTCTTTACGTTTAACTCCATATTTAGATCTAACAATAACAGCTTTAACAACTTGTCCTTCTTTTACGATTCCATTAGGAACAGCTTTTTTAATTGAACAAACTATAATATCACCAATATTTGATTTTTTCTTTACAGATCCACCTAAGTTTCTAATAACTCCGACTTCTTTTGCTCCAGAATTATCTGCAACATTAAGTCTTGACATTTCTTGAACCATTAGTTACCTTCTTTCGCTTTTTCTCTGATTTTTTCTAAGATAAAAGTTTTTGTTTTTGAATAAGGTCTTGATGAGGTAATTTTAACAATATCACCTAAACTAGCTTGTTCTTTTTCATCATGAGCTGCAAACTTTTTAGTTTTCTTAAATCTTTTTGAATAAAGGGGGTGTTTTACATAAGTATCTACTTCAACAATAATTGTTTTAGTATTTTTTGTAGAAACAACTTTACCAGTTAATGATTTTCTTGTATTTATACGTTTTTCCATTATTTGGCTCCTTTATCTTTTTTGGTTGTTTCTTTGTTTTTGTTTTTTGGTTGAAGTTTTTTGATTTGATCTCCAAGTTCAATTTCTTTTATAGCTGTTAATGTTTTAGCGATATCTTTTCTTATATCTTTAATTTTGTGGCAAGCATCTAATTGACCTGTTTTGTTTTTAAATCTTAGAGTAAACAATTCAGCACGATAATCATTTAATAAATTTTCAAGTTCTTCTTTTGTTTTTTTAATAAGTTCTGAATATTGCATTATTTGTTACCCTCACTTTCTTGTTCTTTTCTAGAAATAATTTTTGTTTTAACAGGTAATTTATATCCTCCTAATTTAAGAGCATCTTTTGCTACATCATCAGGAACTCCATTAACTTCAAACATCATGGTATTTACTTTAGTTACAGCAACTCATTTTTCAGGATTCCCTTTTCCTTTTCCCATTCTAACCCCAATTGGTTTAGATGTTAAAGATAAATGAGGAAATATTCTAATAAAAACTTGTCCTTCACGACCCATTCTTCTTGTAATCGCGATACGAGCTGATTCAATTTGACGAGCTGTTATTCAAGCAGAAGTTTTAGCTTGTAAACCATAATCACCAAATGAAACTTTGTTTCCTCTGTTAGCAACTCCTCTATCATGAGGTATTCTAAAGGTTTTACGGTGTTTTGTTCTTTTTGGTTGTAACATTATTTCTCACTCCCTTTATTTTGTCTATCTCTAAATTCCCCTAAAGAAATTCAAACTTTGATTCCAATAGCTCCATAAGTTGTTCTTGCTGTAGCTGTTGCATAATCAACATCTTGTCTTAAAGTATGTAGTTTCATTTCTCCATATTGATATCCTTCACTACGAGCCATATCAACACCATTTAAACGTCCTGAAACTTTAGTTTTAATTCCTTTAGCTCCTGATTTTAAAGCTTCTTTAATTGCAAATTTTTGAGCAATTCTAAAAGGAGCTCTGTTTTCTAATTTAATAGCGATTTCTTCAGCAACTAATTGAGCATTTAATTCAGGGTGTTCGATTTCTACAACATCAATTTTTAAATTTAAATTTTTATTAGCAACGAAAACTTGAATGTCTTTAATCATTTTTTTAACATTGCTTCCTTCTTTTCCAAGAACAATTCCAGGTTTAGCAGTATGTACTGAAACATTTGTTTTTCCATCTTGAGTTCTTCAGATTTCTACATTTCCAATTTGGTATTCTCTTCTTAAAGCTTCGAAAAATTTTCTAATTTTTTGATCTTCAATTAGATATACTGGAAATAATTTTTTATCTGCAGCCCAAACTGAATTTTGTTTTTTTGTAATTCCATAACGGAATCCATTAGGATTGACTTTTTGTCCCATAAATACCTCTTATTTCTCCTCTAGTGTTATTAAAAAGTGTGAAGTTCTTTTAAAAATTGGATATGCTCTACCTTGTGCTCTTGGTTGAAATCTTTTTAGTGTTGGTCCTTCATTAACTAATACTTCTGCTAAAAATAATTTTGATGAATCCATTGAATGATTATTAATTGCATTCGCGATTGCTGAATTAAGAAGTTTTAAAAATAGTCTTGAAGCTTTTTTTGGTGAATTATTTAATATTGAAAGAGCTTCAAAAGTTGTTTTATTTCTAATAATATCAGCAACTAAACGAGCTTTTCTAGCTGATATTCTTTGTAATTTTAATTGTGCTTTTGCTTGATTTTTCATTATTTTTTCTTACCTTTATCTTGCCCGTGGCCTGTATAAGTTCTTGTTGGAGAAAATTCACCTAATTTGTGTCCAACCATATCTTCAGTTACGTAAACGTCTATAAATTTTTTACCATTATGAACTTGGAATGTGATTCCAACAAAATCTGGAAAAATTGTTGAACGTCTTGATCAAGTCTTAATTGGTTTTTTAGGAGTTTTTTTAGAATTAATATCTTCTACCTTTTTCAATAAATGGTCATCTGCGAAAGGGCCTTTTTTTAACGATCTTGCCATTATTTATCTCCTCTTCTTCTAATAATTAATTTATTTGATGCTTTTTTATTATCTCTTGTTTTAACACCAAGAGCTTTTTTACCTCAAGGAGTCATTGGAGATTTACGACCAATAGGTTGTTTACCTTCCCCTCCACCATGTGGGTGGTCGTTAGGGTTCATAACTGACCCTCTAACTGTTGGTCTAACACCTTTGTGTCTGTTTCTTCCAGCTTTACCAATATTAACTAATGAATGTTCTTCATTACCAACAACACCAATTGTTGCTCTTGCTTTTAATAAGAATTTTCTAACTTCTCCAGATTTTAGACGAAGAATAACATATTTATCTTTTTCATCTCTACCAAGAATTTGAGCAGAAGTTCCAGCAGATCTGATAAGTTTTCCTCCACCACCTGGTTGTAATTCAATATTATGAACAAAAGTTCCTTCAGGAATTTTCCCTAATGGAAGTGAATTTCCAATTTTAATATCAACATCTTCTCCAGAAACAACAACGTCTCCAACTTTTAATCCTTTAGGAGCTAAGATATATCTTTTTTCTCCATCAACATAATTAATTAAAGAAATATTTGAACTTCTGTTTGGATCGTATTCAATAGAAGCTACAATACCATTAATATTGTCTTTGTTTCTTTTAAAGTCAACTAAACGGTATTTTCTTTTTACACGATTACCTTTATGTCTAGTTGTAATTTTACCTTGATTATTTCTTCCTGATTGTGGTTGCAAAGTAGTTAATAAAGATTTTTCAGGACTGTGACCTGAAAGATTTTTTTTGTAATAAAGAACAGTCATATTTCTTTGACCATTCGTAGTTGGTTTTTTAACTTTTATCGCCATAACTATCCTTATTTACTCTCTTTCTTAGTTTTCTCATTAACTTTTGAAATTTTTTCAGCGGCTTTTTTCTCAGCTTTTGAAATTTCTTTTACTTCAGCAATTTTTTCAGTAGCTTTTTCTTCAGGTTGGTCAAAATTATCATCAGGTAATATTTTGATACTTCCTTCACTTAAAGTAACAATAGCTTTTTTATATCCAGGTTTGAATCCTTCATATTTACCAAGCTTTTTGTATTTTTTATCAACATTCATAATGTTTACTCTGTCTACTTTAACATCAAAGATAAATTGAACAGCTTTTTTAATTTCGATTTTAGAAGCTTTTTTATCAACTACGAAAGTGTAAATATTTTTCCCCATTTGTTGATATGTTTTTTCAGTTAATAACGGGTATTTTATAATATGATTAATATTCATTATTTATTCACCCCTTCCATTATTTTTAAAATTTCTTCAGACATTACTAATGCATCAGTTCATAATAAATCTTCAACAGTTATTGAAAATGGTTTAACGGCATAAATATTTTTTAAATTTGCAGCTGATTTGAAAACGTTCTCATCAGTTGTTACTAATAAAATATGTTTTTTATTATCTACTTTTCAATTTGATAATTGTTGAATTAAATCTTTAGTTTTTGGTTTATCCATTTTAAAGTTTTCAGTAACTAAAATTAATTTTTCATTTGCAAGCATTGTTAAAGCTGATAAATAAGCTAGTTTTCTAACTTTTTTATTAACTTTAATTTCGTAGTTTCTTTCAACTTGAGGTCCAAATGCTCTACCCCCTCCAACAAATACAGGAGATCTTAGAGTTCCAGCTCTAGCTCTACCTGTTCCTTTTTGTTTTCAAGGTTTTTTCCCAGTTCCACTTACAGTAGCTCTAGTTTTAACGGCATGAGTTCCTTGTCTTTTAGAATTTCTTTCAAATAAAATTGTGTCAAAAATTGCTTGGTTATTAATTTTTTCAATTCCAAATAATTCTTTAGGCAATTTAACTTTATTTTCAAAAAGAGTTTCAGCAGAAATATTTTTCTTAACTTTTTCTTCTTTATTAGTTTTTGCTTTTCCAATTTTCAGAGAAGGTTTTTTAACTTCTTTTAAAGGGGCATCTTTTTTTGTAGATTTAACTTTATCTGTCATTATTTATCTCCTTTCTCTTCATCGGCTTTTTTATTTGCTTCTTTTTCCGCTTCTTTTTCAACTTCAGCTTTTTGAACTGCTTCTTTCATTTGAGAAATGTTCATGTCATCATTTAATTCAGCACCAACTTTTTTAGCTTGTTCTAAAAGCTCATTTTTTTGGTGTTCTTCATATAAATTAACTAATTTAACTTCATCTCTATTTGGCAGTTGTTTAATTGCTTGTCTAACAACAACAAGACCTTTTTTAGGACCTGGAATAGAACCTTTAACAAGAATATAATTTTCTTCTAAATTAACTGATACTACAATTAAATTTTGAATAGTTGTTTGTTGGTGTCCAAGGTGTCCTGGCATTGTCATTCCTTTAACAACTTTATTTCCTGAAATATCTCCAAGTGATCCGGTTTGACGAACTGGTTTAGATCCTCCACCTCCACCATGAGATTTTGGTCCTATTTTTTGATTATGTCTTTTAATTGAACCGGCAAATCCTTTTCCTTTTGAAATACCGATAACATCAACTAGTTCTCCTGATTTAAATATTGAAGGACTAACTTCATCTCCAATATTATAACCTTCCATATCACGTATTTCTTTTACGAAGCGCTTAGGGGTAGTGTTTGCTTTTTTAAAGTGACCTATTTCTGGTTTATTAGATCTAGATTCTTTTTTCTCAATAGTAGAAAGTTGTAGAGCTTTATAGCCATTTTTTTCTGCTGTGAAAACTTTAGTTACGATATTCTTATCGATTTCGATCATCGTAACTGGAATTGAATGCCCATGATCTAAGAAGATTTGGGTCATTCCAATTTTTTTACCTAAGATTCCTTTCATCTTTACCTTTCAATTTATTTTTTTTATTTATTGTTTATTGTTGTCATTTCTACAATAACACCTGCTGATATTTCAGCTCTTTTTAGTTTTTCGATTAAATCTTTTGATGGATTTTCTAAAACTATTAGTCTTTTATGAGTCTTTCTTTCAAATTGCTCACGAGATTTTTTATTTACGTGAACTGAACGTAGTATTGTAAATAATTCTCTTTTTGTAGGTAGAGGCACTGGCCCTCTAAATTCTGTTTTAGTTGATTTTATAATTTCAACTATTTTTTTAGCTGCATGATCTACTAGTGCAGATTCATAAGCTTTAACTTTTATATTTATTTTTTCCAATGTTGTCTCCTTTTTGTTCTTCTGAACTAGACTCCGCATAAAAACTTGATAATGGTTTGACAACTAATTTCCGTGTATCAACAACCTTATACTTCAACGTCTAAGTTTCTATACTATTATATTACAAAAATAAAAAAAATAGGAATAAAAAATATTTCGAAAATTATGGCTAGCCAAAAAAATAATCTGAAATATAAATTTCCTGTTTCTTTATATAAAATATAAAGGATTGAAATGCCTAATTGGATAAAGGAAACGAAGGTAATAAAAATACTAAATTCTTCGCCAAAATAGAAATGATTCTCAAAAGCTATAAAAAGAAATATATATAAACTAGTTAAAAAAATGTTTAGTGATAGATATATAAAATATTTAATAATTTTTTTAACTAAAAATGAAATGCTATATTTAGTTTTAAATTTGATTTTTTTCATTTTTAATAATTTTACAACAAATTAAATGATTTATTTCTTTGTTACCTGTAAAAATGAGAAGTTTTTTAGAGTATTACTTGCATAATAACTTTGCATATTATAGTAATTAGATAGTTTTCTTTCAAAATTACTTTGATTCATTTTATTTTTTTTGTTTGGTTTTTTGAAAATGTTTTTAAATATGTTTTTAAATACATCTAATTTTGTTTCATTTGGATTTGTATTATTAAATACTTTCATTAAAGTAATAAAGATAAATGCATGTAAAAGAGAAGCAGCTATTATAGCTAAGAAGAATCATAGGATTGCTACAAAGGCAGCACCTCCACCAGCTCCTCCAAAGATAACTGGAATTGAAACACCTAAGGCATTTAATTCAGCAACTGGTGCTTTAACTCCTGCTACAATCGCTGTAATTGGTCCACCTCATAATCCTACATAACCACCAACGAAGAATAAGAAGGCAAGTCCACCAGCTACTCCTGAACCAATTAAATTAGCTGTAAGAACTTCTTTAGGTCTTTTTGTAGCAAAAGGAATCGCTCCTTCTGATATTCCAAAAAATCCAAGTCCTAAGGCTGTAATTCCTTCGGCTCTTTCTTTATCATTAAAAGCTTTTCTAGCTAATAAAGTAGCAATTCCACAACCTAATGGAGCAATTGGAATAGCAGCAGCTACCGCTCCCATTAATCTTGGATCAACTACAATTAAGGCTGTAGCTGTGGTTCCCGCTATTTTATTTACAGGACCACCCATATCAAATCCGATCATCATTCCAAGAATTAATCCAATTAAGAAATTAACTCCATTTATTTTAGCAGCTTCTGATAAACCAAAAACAAGACCATTCATTAAGAAACCTAAAGGACCTGATAATAAGAATACAAAAGGCATTGCAATAACAGAAGTACAAACAACTGGAATGAAAATTATTGGCATTAAAGGAGTTACTAATTTATGGGTTTTAAATGTATTAACTCATTTAACTAAATAACCACTAGCAAATCCCATCATAATTGCTGCAAATAACGATAAACCAACATTAGTTACCGTCGTATTCGGACCAAAGAAGTTATCTATTTGGGGAATACCACTTCCTACTCCACTTGTATTTCATCAGAAATAAAAATCGGGACTGGCAGCAATAAAGGTCGTCATCATTCCGACAGCAAGACCGGCCCTTCCGGCTATAGATTCAGCAATGAATCCTCCCATAATAGCTATAAAGAAGACAAACCCAACTTCTGAAACTTTTTTAACAATACCATAAGCTGGATTTTCAGTAACTCCAGGTATTGAACCTACTGAATTTATAATCGCTCAAACAATTCCGGAAAAAACAATAAAAGGAATCATTCTTGAAACACCACTTAAAAGGTGTTTCATAAAAATATTTATTTTACTACTTTTAAATTCCTCAATTTCACTAGATCTTCTAGGTGCAGAACCATTACTTGGTTTATAAATTGGACCTTCTAAAGATTTTCTAACTCATTTTTCCGGATTAGATATTGCATCATTTGTTTTAATTTGAATTAATCTTTTCCCTTCAAAACGATCTAATTCAACATAAATATCAGAAGCTATAACAACAGCATCAGCTTCTTCAATATCTTGTGCTGTTAAAACAGTTTCAGCCCCTTTTTGTCCTTGCGTTTCAATTTTAATTGAAAAATCTTCTAGCCCAACTCCTTCTAAAGAGGCTTTAGCCATATAAGTATGAGCAACTCCTGTTGCACAAGCACTTACTCCAACAATTCGGTATGTACCAGAACTTTTTTCATAATAATTTTCTTCTATAACTTGATTTTCATCAGAAGAAGTTATGCTTTCATAAATAAAATTTTTAAGAGCTTCAATATCATTTTCATTTTTTACATAATATTTAAATTCTGGTTCCATTAATAAAGTTGCTAATTTTGAAAGATATTCAATATGTAAATTATTTTCATTTTTTTCAGGTATTAATAAAGCAAAAATATACCTAATTGGTTCATCATCCATTGATTGTCAATCAAGTATATCTTCTGTTTTAAGAAAAATAATAGCTGGTTTAATTATTCCTTTTATTCTTGCATGCGGAATAGCAAAACCTTCTTCAAATCCCGTTGTTGATTCTAGTTCTCTATTTTCAAAAGCTGTTAATAAATTAGATAAATGTTTTTTAGAAATAATATTTAATTCAACGGCTTTATTTGATAAAAAAGTTAAAACTTCTTTTTTATTTTTTGATTCGTTATCAAAAAATATTTCTAAAATAAGATTTTTTAAGTCCATATTTTTCCCCGAATAATTTAAAAAGAAAATTAAATTAATTCTCTTTAATTATATCAAAAAATAAAACCCTTAGTTTTTTTCTTTTTTACCTTTAATTATTATTCCAAGATGATTTAAATCTTCATTTTCAATAAATGAAGGGCAATCAAGCATGGTATCGTAACCATTAGCATTTTTAGGAAAGGCAATTGTATCTCTAATTGATTTTTGATTTGCAATAATCATTAATATTCGATCTATTCCAAAAGCTGTTCCAGCATGTGGAGGGAATCCGAAGTCGAAAGCTTCTAAAAAAGAACCAAATTTATCATTAATTTGTTTATCACTTAATTTAAGTGCTTTAAATATTTTTCTTTGAAGGTCGAAATTATTTATTCTTATAGAACCAGATGAAAGTTCAAATCCATTTAAAGTAAGATCATAACTTCTAGCAATTACTTTAAGTAGATCTTTTTCTAAATATTTTTCAGTTTCAATTGAAGGAGAAGTAAAAGGGTGGTGCATTGCAATAATCTCGCCATCTTCTTCTTCAAATAAAGGAAAATCGACTATTCATAGAAATTTAAAAATGTTTGGATCAGCTAAATCAAAAAGTTCTGCCAAATGAACTCTAATAGCTCCAAGAGCTTGAGTTGTTTTTTTATATTCATCAGCTGCTATAAAAATAATTCCTTTATCTAGTTTATGTTCTTGAATAATTGTTTTTAATTGTTGACTTATTTTTTTATTTAATTCGTTTTCAGCAAAAGTTTTATCTTTTACTTTAATAGATATTAATTTTTCTAGTTTATTTTTTCTAGCAACTTCTTCAATTGCTTTAAGTTGAGAATTAGAAATTTCTTGATTAAAAACTAAATATTTAATAGATGGTTTTTTATTAAAAATATTTAAATCAACTTTATTAAAATCTTTTGTAGCTTCATTTAAAAATAATTCATATCTTGTATCAGGCTTATCAGAACCATATTTTTCTATTGCGTCTTTAAATTGCATTCTGGGAAATTTGTTTTCGATTTTAATCCCTAATTTATTAAAAGTGTAATTAAACATTTTTTCACATAAAAGAAAAATGTCTTCTTCTTCTTCTGCAAAAGAGATTTCCATATCTAATTGGGTAAATTCAGGTTGCCTATCTTTTCTTAAATCTTCATCACGAAAAACTTTTGCTATTTGAAAGTATTTTTCAATACCAGCTGACATTAAAAGTTGTTTATATATTTGGGGTGATTGAGGAAGAGCAAAAAATTCTCCAAGATTTCTTGTAGGAACTAAATAATCTCTTGCTCCTTCAGGAGTAGATTTAGATAGAATTGGTGTTTCGATTTCAAGAAAATTTTCTTTATCTAAAAAATCTCTAAAATTTTTAAGTAGTTTGTGTCTTAAAAGCATGATGTCAAAATTTTCTTTTTTTCTTAGATCAAGATATCTATACTTTAATCTTATTTCTTCTTTTACATTTACTTTATCTGATAAATTAAATGGAAGTTCTTTAGCTAATGAAAGAACTTCATATGAAGAAA
The DNA here is from genome assembly GCA_051655145.1 of Metamycoplasmataceae bacterium. Classification (GTDB taxonomy): domain Bacteria; phylum Bacillota_I; class Bacilli_A; order Mycoplasmatales; family Metamycoplasmataceae; genus UBA710. Next base: position 14,693 of record JBOFZK010000055.1, on the reverse strand, counting down.
CTATAATTTCAATTTGACCAGTTTCCATTTTAGGATTAGCTTCTTTTCTTTTATTAATTTTTCCTTTTATTTTTAAAACAGATTCTTTAGTAAAGTTAATATCTTCCATTACTAATTGAACTTCACAAGTTCTATCTCTTAAAAGAACAAAATTTAAATTACTAAGTTTTCTAATTGAAGAAACTCAACCAAATAATTCAACATTAGTACCAACTTCCATTTTAATAAGGTCGATGTTACTAATTTGTTTCATTGTATTGGCTCTTTTCTAATTTTAATAATTTTATCACATTTTTAATTGGCAAAATCTTTTTGAAATCAGCACCTTTAACGGTTCAATCATCTTTATTATAATTATCTTTTTCTTTAAAGATAAGATATTTAGGATTTACTTTAACAGCGTCTTGAAAAAGCTTATTAAATGATTTTATTTTTTTATTAAATTCAACAGTTATTCCTAATTTTCTTAAATCATTTATTAAAACTAAATTATCAAAAAACATTTCTTTGGTTTCAAAAATAAAATAAGCATCTATTAGGTTTTCTTTAATATTAATATTAGTTTTAATTATTTCTACAAGTCTTTCAACACCTACAGCAAATCCGACACCGGAAAGTCTTTCATCATTTAAAAGATTACTATATTCTCCTCCACCTATTATTGTCGTTTTCGCTCCTAGGTGAGGTGAGGTGGAAACGAATTCAAAAACAAAGTCAGTATAATAATCTAATCCTCTTACTAAAAAGGGATCTATTTGATATTCTATTTCTAATGAATCTAATGTTTTAATAATTTCTTGAAATTCTTTTTCTGATCTTTCATCATAAAATTCACTTATTTTAGGAGCATTTTTTATTAGTGATTCATTAATGTTTTTTTCATCTAGAATTCTAAATGGGTTTGTATTTATTTTTTCTTTTTGTTGGTCACTTAAAAGTTCAATATTTTTTTTGAAATATTTAATTAATTGTTTTTTATAAATGTTTCTTATTTCAGGTGAAGATATAAAATTAATTTTAAGAACGAAGTCAGAGATTTTAATTTTTCTAAGAAATGATAATGATAATTGAATTAATTCTATTTTGTTAAAAAATTCTGTAGAAAATATTTCTACTCCTATTTGGAAGAATTCTCTTAATCTTCCTTTTTGAGGGCTTTCATATCTAAACATTGAATCAATGTAGAAAAGTTTTTGATTATTTTTAGCGGCATAAAGTTTTTCTTCTAAATATGCTCTTGCAACAGAAGCTGTTCCTTCAGGTTTTAAAGCGATTAATCTATTTGCTTTATCTTTGAATTCATAAAGTTCTTTTTTGATAACTTCGGCTTCTTTACCTATTTCTTTTTTAAATAAAGCGGCTTCTTCAAATGTTGGAGTTATTATTTGTTTAAAGTTGTAAGCTAGAGCTAAAAAAGAAAATGTTTTAAAAATATGATTGTAAATAAGTATTTCTTTTCCTAAAATATCTTTCGTTCCTTTTGGCTTTTTCATCAATTTTCTCCTAATATAAATAAAAAACAAAGACAAGTGTCTTTGTTTATATTATATTATTTAATTTTATTTAATATCATTAAATGATATGAATACTTGTTCTTTAACAACTTCTACATCTCAGAAATTATTTTCAATTCTTTTTCTTTTTCTTTGTATTTTAAAGTTTTCTATTTGAACATAGATAAGTGGTAAAACATAAATTGATATAGCAAATGATAATAAAGCAAATAAGATTAAAGGAATAGTAACGGTTCATGATAGTACTCCAACAAAAATTGTTGCGATTAATAATACGAATATAAATAATAAATTAATTTTTATTAATTCTCTTATTTTGTCTCTTATTGAATCAACTGCAATTTTCTTTAAATCTACTTTTTCAAGAATATTAATATTTCTTGTTTTTATTTTTTCATTTATTCTATTAATAACAATACATAGATTTATAATGAATCAGATAGAAGCTATTATAATAATTGGACTTATCATTATATCAATAGGAATTTGAAGTAATGTAAATGATAATATAAAGAATGGAATTCCGATTATCATTGAAAGGAAAACACTTAATGCACTTGGGTATTTATATCTAATTAAAATAAATACTGTCATAACTCCAATTGATGCTAATCCGATATAGATCGAATCTAAGAGTGATTGTTGAATATTAGAATCAGGAAGAAGATAACGATAAAATTCTATTCCTTGGGTTCCTAATACTAATGCAAATTCTTTAAGATCATTTGGTAGTTTGTTTACTGTAGCAAAAACAATAAATTGATTACCATCTGTGTTTGCGCTTTCTCTTCTTATTTCTAAAGTATTTGGATCGAATTGTTTACTTTCATGAATTTGATTAATAACATACTCAGCATCAGTTCTTGATAATGGTTTATCATTACCTTTATTAAAAATTAGAACTGTTCTATCACGATCTACATTTGATAAATTGAAACTAGAAAGTGCTGATTGATTTACTAAGCCAAAAATCATAAAAGAAGTTAACGACATGAATAATAATACTATTGTTCCAATTAAAGTTGCTTTAGAATATTTTAAGTAATTTTTTTCAACAGTAAATCTTGAAAAAGGATTACTGTTTTTTCTACTTATTCTAATTTCGTTTGTTTCCTGAATATCGATTAATTTTTTAGGACTAGTTCATATTCCTATAAATCAAGGTTTAAGATTTTCAAATGAAACAGTTTTAGCTAATAATCTAATACATCATCTAAGTCCTACAAAAGATATAAAGAATGAGAATAATGATTGAATTAATAAAACACCTGAGAATATCTGAAGATTAGGAGGAGTAATGAAGAAAATTATAAGAGAAAGTACAATTTGAATAATTTGAGTTAAAAACGATGATTTAAAAAATAATTTATTAGCTTTAAATATCGCCTTATCTGCTTTTATTCCATTTTTTATTTCTTTTTTTATTCTTTCAAAGAAACCAAAATTTAATACTAATGAAAAAATTGAAGAAGCAAGTATAAGAAGAATCGATAGTGGGTCATAATCTCCTCTAAAAACAGAAATCATTAATAGGGTTAAAAATATTAATAAAGCAGTTGAAATAATATTTAAAAAGCCTAATAGACCATAATTAACTAAAAGGAAGATGGCTACTAAAGATAAAATTACTCCGGCAGCTATTAATAAGAAAAGAAAAACATCAGTTCCATTTCTTGCTGTAAGAAATGAAGAAGAAATTATTTTATAATTAACTGCTTTAACTGAATGTTTTAAATCATAATATGTTTCATTATAAAATTTGCTTGATTGATCTGGAAGATATTTTTCAAAACCAAGAGCAAATGAAGAGTTATTATCTAAATTAATATAAGCATCTGCTTTATTAATAGAAACCAAATAATCAATAGAATTTATTCCACCTTGTTGTTTTGTTTTTAATATTCCATTAATTGGTTTTTCTGTTTCTTGTCCGCTTGGTTGAATATAGAATAAAAATTTAAATAAGCTTTGATTATCTCCATCAGGTGCTGTTGAAGTAAAAGAATTATATAAATTTGGATTATCGTTAATTTCCTTAATTAAATTATTAACGTTTTTAATAATTAAGTATTCACTTCCATTAACAAATAAAGAAGGGTATTTACCATTAGATATTAATGATATTTTATTTTGGTTAATTTGAGCATCTTTAAAAATATCTTCTAATTTTATAAAATTAGGATTATTTAGATTAAAGGGAATAAATTCTTGTTTACTATTTTTAAACTCAATGATTGAATACTGAGTTTTTTTTGTTATTAATTCTTTTAATGTTAAAAGTTCTTCATTTGTATATATTTTAGTTACATCAACCGAAATAAGAGATTGATTAGATATTAAAGAATTATTTGTTCCTGATTCAATAAATGGAATTAATGCTTGATAATTGCTTTGAGGATATAATAACTCTAATCTTTTAATTAAATCATCTTTATTTTCTTCTAATCTATTTTTATCAGTAATTTCTCCAGCTGAATCGCTAATTGTATAAGTTATATTAGCGCCGTTTTGGTAAATATTTGATGTCTTAGAATTATTAAGTAAAAATACTGATCCTAAGCTAACAAATAAAAGAGATAAAAATGATAAAGCTGAAACAATAAATCATCTTTTTTTGCTATTTAATTTAAATATATTTTTTATTTTTTTAAACATTAAATAAAATTATACTAAAAATTATAAATATCAATAGTTTTTAATTAAATAAAACTCATAAATGATAGAATTGAAAATGCTAAAATTGCAACACTTATTACCATTAAAATTACAATTGCAATTCTTGATATATTAGATAAACTTTGAATTCTAGATTTTTTAGCTAAAATAACAGTTGAAGGGATAAAGATTCCTACAGCTATTAATGCTAACGCTATTGGCACTATTTGATTTCAAATTGTGAAGTTTCAATTATCTTTAACTCCTGTTGGAGAAATTAATTTTAAAACAAATTTAACAACATCTTCATTCATTAATTCGTTTAATTTTGTAGCTCCTTGTTGTGTAGAAGCGTAATTAGTAAATTCTTCTAAATTAGCAAAGCTAGTAGTTAATTCAGGGTGAACACTACTATAAGCATTCATAAAGTAATATAGAATTATTGGATTTGAGAAGTTTGTATCTAAAGCATTTTTATATAGTTTTGCTTGGTAGACATCATTTACTTTATTTTCTTCATATTTTCTCATTAAAATACTTATCATATTTGATGAAGAAGCAACCATTGCTAGTTTATTAATTTTTTGATTAGCTAATCCTGAAGTTGATGTTCCAGGGAAAGCTGGTAATACTGGTGCACTTAATTGAGCATCTATAAAATTAAATATTCCAGCTATTCCATTTATAGTATTGTTTGCTCATTTAACTTCAATTACATTTCCTGATTTTAATGAATTATTTTTTAATAAATCAAATGAATATTCATTACCTAGAGAAAGAGAAGCAAATAATGTATTATAGAAAGCATAAATATTATTAAATATTCCTGGTTGATCTAAAATTTTATCAAGATCTGTTTCAAATGAAATATTACTTTTATTAGATGCTAATAATGAAAAGATTGTTCCAATACTATTTGGTTCATCCAAGTTTGGAGGACCAAATAAAGATGATCCTAAGTAGAAATTAGATGAAGGAGAAGAAATATATAAGAAATTTAATAATCCGTTAATTTTTTGTTTATTTGTTCCTTCTGTTGCTTGGAAGAAGTTTTCAGTTGTTACTTTTTCAAATAAATTTGTTCCTTTATCTAAAAATGCTTTAGCTATTGCTGGATTAATTATTTTTGTTTTACTTGTTATATCGTTTGATCATGTTTGAACTTGAGAAAGGAATCAAGCATTAATTTGTTTATTAAATGTATCTACTAATTCATTATATGAATTTTCTACTAATTTAGCTATTATTACATTAATTTGGCTAACTTGGTCAGCTGTAGGAGGTGTTGTTTGATTTCCTTGGTCATCAATATTTAATAAAGTTTGGAATTGTTTAATAAAAGCATCATCATTACCAAAATTTGCTATTAAACGTTCAATTATTTTTGAAGAAGTTTGAGTACCTTTTATTTCAAAAATATTTTGTGTAAATAAGTTATATTTCTTATCATCATTTGATGTTTGTAATGAAGGCATTAATTGTAAAACAATTCCTTGAAGATTTGAATAATATAAACTTGCTTTTTTATAAATTTCATTTGCTGTTAATGAATGACTAATTTGTTTATTATCAATTGATATATTGAAAAATTTATTATTTTGACCAATTTCAAATTTAACTTCTCCTGTAGTTGAGAATGTTAATTGTCTTGTTTCTTTTGTAGGTTTTAAACTTTGAGATCAATCTTCAATATAAATATCTCCAACTTTATCAAAAACAATTTGATTTGGATTTGATAATTTTTTAACATCTTTAACACTTCAAACCGGATTTGCTAGTGCATCTGTTACTTTTTTAGGTTGAGCTGAAAATATTGGTTCATAAAATAGTCCATTACCTGCTAAACCATTTAATTTAAAAGATGGTTGTTGAATATTTTCTACAATACCTGTATAGTCACTATTAAAATAAATACTTTGTTCTCAAATATTAGGTGCAACTGCTCCATGTTTTGATTGCATTGCAAATCCTAATAGTAATGGATTAGCTTCTACAGCTCTTTTTTTAACGTCTCCAAGCGCTGTTAACATTTGATCATAAAATATAATTTCTGGAGCTGCTATTGTATCTGGAGAAATTTTACCTGCTTCATTAAGGAATGCTGGAGTTATTGATAAAAATTGACCTAAAACTGGACCTATATTTTCTACTTTATTTATATTTTGTAAATTATTAGTTTGATCACTATAAAATAAATCGAATGAAGAAGGCATTATAATATTATCAGCTATAAAATATTTTAATGATTTGTTAATACCTATAGCTCTAATTTTATCTGCTTCTAATTTATCTGCAGGTAATTCTGTAACTGGAGGATTATTAGTAAAACTTAATATATCTGAGAAAAATTCAACTTGTTTTATTGTATTTGTTGCAGTTTGAGCTTCTAATAGAACAGAATCTGCTGCAGTAGTTCCTTTTTGAATTGCTAAAATACCAAATCTATCTACTGTAGTAGGATTTTCTGGTCTTAAACTATTAATTGTTTCTCCATCTTTTAATCTTACAAAAAGACCAATTTTACCACCTGTTACTTGTTGAATAAGAAAATTACTATAATCTTCTGAAGTAAAAGTTGAATCTATTCCTCTACCTACTTCATATCTTCCAAAAATATTATATTTTAATGCTTTTTGAGCTAAATCTTCAGGAGATTGAATTTGATTATTACTATTTTTAATAATTAAAGTTGCATTTCTATTTTTAGCTTCAAATTTGAAAACTATATCTTTTCCAGGTTGTGGCGAAATTTCCGCTACTTTAATAAAAGTATTATAACCAGCTTCATATTCAGCACCTAAATTAACATTAGTTATTGTTCCTGTTTTTAAATTAAATATTGATGTTGCTTGACCTTTTAAATTTACCCTTTTATTAGGATTTTCATAATAACCAGTCATTTCATTAACTCATCTATTTACTTCTTCTGGAACAATATAATCAGCAAATTGTTGATTAATATCTGTATTAATACCAAAACCGGTTAGAATTTTTTCTCTATCAGCTGTATTCATTGGTAAACTATTAAAATAAACTCATGTACTTACTTTTCCTAAATATGAATCTTCAGCATAACCATTTCAAAAAGCACTTGGATTTGATCCAGTAGGTGCTTTTTTAATTAATAATTGAAGAGCATCTACTAAAGATTTAAATCCTGTATTTTGACTAACTAATGTGCCATTATTAGCTGTTTGAAGATGATTAAGAATTGCTTGATATTCTGCTTCTTTAGCAGTTATTTGGGTTACTGTTGTAGTAGAAGAAATACCTGTCATAGCTGTTATAGAATCAGCTGGTAAATCAAAAATTGTATTATTATTTGTAATAGGATCATTTGGTTGTGGAGTAACTGGAGGAGCTACTGATTTTAAATTATTATTTAAATTTAATACTTGATTATTTTTTTCATTAACGATTGAATTTGAAGCCAAAAACGCTCCTGCACAAAGTGCTGTTGTAGTCGCCACTAATAATGATGATTTTATAATACTTTTTTTATTTGAACTTTTCATATTTACCTTCTTTTCTTTTTTATGCTACTTTTTTAACAAATTCTGGTTTTTGCTGTCCTGGTTTTTCAGAAGAATCTTTTTTTGGTTCGGCTTTAACTTCAGGTTTTGGCTGAACTGGTTTAACTGGCGGTTTTGCTTCTGGTTTTGGTTGAACTGGTTGAACTGGTTGAGCTGGTTCTTTAACTTCAGGTTTTGATTGAGTTTGTTGAACTGGTTTAACTGGTTCTTTAATTTCAGGTTTTCCTGAATCTTGTTTAAATTGATCTTTAATATCAGGCATTACTTGTTCTACTGATTGTTCAGCTTTTTTTGGTTGTTCAACAAATGCTGGTTTTGCAGGATTTGATTTTAAAGCTAATAAGTAACCAAAGAAGTAGAATGAAATATTAACTGTTAATCCAACTGTTACTTCTAATAATAAAATTTTTGCTACATTTTCAATATTTTCATTAAATTGGAATGATTTATATCATGTTCCAAAAACTACTAATGTTATGAAAACTAATACTAACATTACACCGTTTACAATAAATACACTTGTATTTTTAATATTAGGGAAATTAATTCCAATTGAATTTGCAAATAAAAGTAATGCTAATGCTGAAATTGATGATATTAATAAAATAAAGAATGGTGAATCAGAATTTTGAGTATTGTTACTTGCTAAAGTTGTTGCTTTTAAAACAATTATTCAAACTAATAATTCTAAAATAAATTCTGAATCTAGTGCTGAAAGGAATGATTTTTTTTCAGCTTTTTTTGATTTAAGATTTGATCTTTGTAAAATTACTATTGTTATAAAGAAAACAACTAATAATGCATCAATTATTATTTCCGCCATTATAAGTGGGTCTGTTGCTTTAAATACTAATGGTAAATCAATAAAGGCAGCTACTACAAAAACAATTAATGAAATAAAAATAACAAATTTAAATAAGAATGATAAAAATCTTCTGTTGTAAATTGATGAAATTTCTTTTTCTGTTTTATCAGCTAAAATTGTTTCTTTGTATAATCTTACAAAAATAAATGAATAAACAGTTAAACCAACATTTAAGATTGCAATTATTATTATTGCAAGTCCATAAATTAATGTTGTTGAATCAGTATTTGTTGCATTAAATGCTACTCCGAAAACAAAACTTAAAATCATTTCAATTAATCATATAAAAGAAATAAGAAGTGTAAAGTTTGCTTTTATAAAAGTTGGTTGGAATTTTTTTCTATTTGGAAAAACTGTTATAAAAATTGATCCTATAAACATTGCAAATCATAAAAGAGAAAGCATTAAAAATAAAAATAATCTTTTTTCATTAATTTCTACAAAATTTAATTGTCCTTGATCATATGGGAAAACGATTGTTAAAACTAATAAAATAACTGATAAAAATGTTGCATTAATAATATGTGTAATGTAATACTTTTTAAAATAAATCTTTTTAAAATCTCCCGAGAATATTCAATATATGGCGTATATTGAGAAAATTCCTGCTAATAAAATAGATAAAATAAATGTTGTTTCTGCTAAATTTATTTTTTCATTTGTAAAAGATATTTTTGAAAAAATAAAAATAGAAGGAATTAATGAAAAAAATAATCCATATATTAAATAAACAATGATTTGGAAATATTTTTCCCATACAAAGTGTTTAGTTAAAATTTCTTTATTTGAAATTATAGAATTTGATATTGGTTCTAATTGAGTTTTTTTGCCTTCTGTGATCATACGTTTCCTAATTTTTTAAATTTAATTATTAAATTATAAATCATTTTTAATGTTTTATTCAATAATTAAGGTTTTATGTTGTTGAAAAACCTTTTGTTATTTTGAAAATAAATAATGAAGTTGTTTCTGGATTGCTTTTCCCCGAAACATTAATTGTTACAAAAACAACCCTTTCAGGGGTATTTTGAATAGATATAAAAGATTGCGATAATTGGAAATCTAATGTAGATATTCCTTTATTATTAGCAACTTCTGGTTTAATAGTTAAAGTAAAGTGTCTTGCTAGCTCTTCTTGTGAAGGAACTATGTTTGCAAAATATGAAAGTGGTTGAGTAACAAATTCAGGTTTAATTTGAACATCTATATAATTTGATAAATTATTATCAGTAATAATATTATTAATTAAATTTTGAGGAACAGATAAAACTTGTACAATTTTTTCATATTTTTCTCTAAAAAGACCTGTGTCTTTGTTATAAATATTAACTTCAACCCTAATAGCCGCTGCATCTTCTTGATTTCCTTCAATAACAACATTGCCAAAATCATAACCAAATAATAAATCATTTGCTTGATCTCTTTGATTATTAATTGGTCCTGGACCTACTATATCAGTTTTTAATCTTAAAGTTGTTTCATATTTATTTGGTTTAGAAGCTAAAACTTGTTCCGCTGTTGTATTTTTATTAAATAATACAACATCATATTGAATAGGAGTTGGAACATCAGGTTTAATTTCTAATTCTATATTATAAGTTGTTTTATTTCATTTTGCTGGATCTAATGTAGGTTGAGTTGGAACAGAATTAGCTATTCAACTAATAGATTTAGAAGGAATTGCATTAGGATTAAGGGTTTTATTAGCTAAGAAAATATAAAAATCAAAACCTAAAAAATTAATTTTAATTGGTCCTGTTGAATTTTGCACAGGTAAAATTCCTAATGTAAAATTAAAATCATTATTAATAATTGTTCCTATTTTAAATTGATACTCAGTATTATTTTGAGTTTCATAATTTAATAATATTTGAGTTTCTGGAACGTTGCTAGTTACTTTATTAAAATTAGTTATTAATGTTTCTAAATTTAGTTGATTTGAAGCAAATAATTCATTACCAAAGGTAAATGTCATTATATCTGAATGGAAACTGTCAGGATTTGATCTAGGTGAAGAAAAAACAGAAACAACAAGTTGTTGTGCTCCATCTTTTAAAGAAAAAGTTATTGATTTTAAGTTTAATTGGAATCTATTTCCAAATTTTTGATTGAATTTTGTAAAATCAAATACTTTTAAAAAATTTTCTTTTGTTGTTTGACTTAAAAGTTTTTCATTTTTATCTAAGTTTGGATTTATATCAACAAATGTTCCTGATTCAACATTTTCTAAAGTTAAAGGATCAAAACCTAATTGATTAATTAAAAAGAATTTTAAAGAATAATCACTCACTTTATTTGGAACATTTTTGAAAGCATAATTACTTTGTTCAAATGTTGGTTTTATCGCGTTTTGATCATTTTTATAAATTTGATTAATTTGCTCTCTAACTTCATTAAGTCCTTGATTTTTATTTAAAGTAGAACTTGAACCAACGGCTATTCCTGCAATAACTAAACTTGAAACAATAAATGAAGAAGTGGCAATTAAAACTTTTGATTTACTTGATAACTTCATATTTTAAATCCTTAATTAATTAATTTTTTTAAATTATATCATTATTTTATAAACATTTATACAATAATAATAGATTTGTCTTTATTTTCTAGGACAGTTTGCTTCTTATTTGTAAACGATTGAGGCGTTGCGGAATTGGAGGTATTTAAGGCTCCAGATTTGATAATAACGGCATTATTTAAATCTATAGATTTAATTTTTCAAGATAATTGTTGAAAGGTGTTTTCATCTAAAATAAATAAATAATCAGGAATTATTATTTCATTTATTTCAACAAATGAAATAGCATTTGAACTTAAATCAACATTTTGATTTGGTCTATATTTCGAAAGATCTAAAACTTTTGTATTGATATTAAAATAGGTTTTTCAAATATTAGTTTCTAATTTGTTTCTTGAAACAGTTGATAAGCGACCAAAAGCATTTCAAGCAACCTCGAAAACATTTTCATTAATTACATAGTTTAAACTACTTGTAGAGTGAGAGAAAGCACTATTTAATATTTTTGTCCCCCTTATATTAGGTTCATAAATAAGTTTACTAATATTATTAAGAGAAAAAGCATTATCTCTAATTTCTTTAACACTTGGAGGTAAACTTAAATCAGTAATTCCACAATTAAAAAATGCTCTATTGTATATTGCTTCAAGTTTAGATTGGTTTTGTAAATCTAATTTAGACATTTTTAAATCACTAAATTCATTATCAGGAATAAAGGTCATAAAGTCATTGGGAAAAAATATTTGACTAAAGTTAAATGATTTTAAATGATTTAAGAAAAATTGCTTTAGATTTATAGAATTAAATTCTGTATTATTAAATTTAGATCCTGCATCTGGCATTGTTAATTCAATTTTAGTATCTTCATTAATAAAGTAAAATAATTGTTTAATAATTTTTTCTCAAGAAGAAGTTTCATTTATTTTGTTATTAAATTTTATTATTAATTCATTTTTCTGTAATGTAGGTTTAGAAACAATATATTTATTAACTTCTAATTTTTGCAGAAAATCATTATTTATATTTGGTAAGTTTTTCCCAGAAATATAATTAATAATATTTAAATTAGCTGGTGAAGTAAAATTTAAATTTGGTGAAGTAAAATTAAATGCTTGAGATCCTATTAATTCTATTGAGTTAGGAATATTAATCTGTTTATTTGCAAGGCCATTACATCCTAAAAAGGCATTAGCACCAATATTTTTAAGAACGGCTGGGAAAGTAATTGAAGTAAGGCCTGATGAACTAAAAGCTGATGCTTCTATTGCAGTTACTGTATCAGGAATTACTATTGCAGTTAAAACTTTACAATTAGAAAATAATGATGATGAAATTAGTTTTAATGTTTTAGGTAAGGTAACGTTTGCTAGATTAGAGCAATTAGAAAAAGCAGATGAACCAATTGTTACTACTGAATCAGGAAAAGTAATTGAAGTAAGCCCTGATGAACTAAAAGCTGATGCTTCTATTGCAGTTACTGTATCAGGAATTACTATTGCAGTTAAAACTTTACAATTAGAAAATAATGATGATGAAATTAATTTTAATGTTTTAGGTAAGGTAACGTTTGCAAGATTAGAGCAATTAGAAAAGGCGGAAGAACCAATTGTTACTACTGAATCAGGAATTGTAATTGAAGCAAGCCCTGATGAACTAAAAGCTGATGATTCTATCGATGTTACTTTATTAGGAATTATTATTGATGTTAGAGCTAAACAATTTGAAAAAGAACTATTCCCAATTGTTAAAAGATTAGGAGGTAAAATAACTTCTTTTATAGTTTTATTTGAAAATGAATTTGAATCTAAAATTGTAATATTAGTTAAACTTGATAAATCTAATTTTGAACTATTTTGTAAGTTTAAATTTATAAAAGAATTACTAATTAATCTAATGTTAACATTATCTGCAGCTTGTGTTTGTTTGAAGACTATTTGTTTAAACTTAGTTTCTAATAAAATTATCTTTTGTCATATAGGAATTATTTTTAAACCGTTTTGTTGTGTTAGATGTTTACTATCAATTGTAATTGTTTCAGTTGCTGCATCAATTGTAATTCCATCAATTGTAGGATTTTTACGTTCTAAAATTGTATTAGCTTGGTAATTATTTATAATTGTTTCATTTAAATTTAAAATGGTTATTTTTTCATCAAAAATTATTTTTCCATATTTAGTTGAATTAGGTAATTTATTCATAAATTTTAAATCATTAAAGTTTGGTAAATTAAGAGAAGATATTTCAAAACTATCAACATCTCCTACAAAGTTTATTGAATCAATTAATTGTTTTTCTTGAGTAGCAATTGTTTTATTTAAATATGAATAATTATTAAAATGTTTTGATAAATTTTTTATATCAATATTCTTTGATTTAAAGTTTTTATCTATATTCAAAATATTATTTTTAACAAGGCTTTGTAGATCAGTATTAAATACTCTTTTAACATCAATTTTGTTTATTCATTTGCTTTCATTAGAAAAAGAAAATTGTTCAATTGAAGAATCAATTTTAAGGTTTTGTAGATTTTTAAATTGTAGGAAAGTATCAGAAAAAATAAAGTTGGTTGGTGTTATAGATTTTACTTCGATAGATACTATTTTAGTTGTATCTAATTTTCCAATTATTATCCCTATTTCATCGCTTCATATTCCTGAATTTGAAATTATAATATTATTAATATTAGAGATTTCTTTATTAAGAAAAATAGGTTTTATTTTAAAAATAAAAATTAATATATATTTAAGCTCTTCAGCAGTTTTTATATTTGATAAATCAAGATTATTTCCTTGAATTAAATTTATTATATCTATCGTTGCACCTTGATTAATAATTGTTTTAATATTTTCAGAACCTGAAAAATTTATAATGGAAGAATCAAAGGAATTGATATGAATAGATATTGCAGCTCCATTAAAATTAACTTCTTTTATAAAGTTATTAAAATTAAAAAATCTAGGAGGAATATTAGATTTTAAATTAGGTGAAAAAATAACCTCTGTAAAAAAATTATTTGAAAAGAAACGGTTATTATTATCAGTTATTTCAATTGTTTCGAAATAAGATAAATCTAAAACTCCAAAAAAGTCTTCGTTATTAAAATTTACTTCTCTAGAAAAAACAATTTTTTTATCTTTGTTTTTAGAAGTTAAAAAAACTAGTTCAGTTCTTCCGGGATAGATTGCTGAATTATAATTAGGAATCCCAGTTTCATCTACTGTAATATAAACTACTTTTCTTTGATAAGAGACTAAGTTTTTATTATTAATTATTAATTGAAGATTTTCATCTTTAAATGGAGTACTATTTAATTCTATATTAGGATTTAATATCACTTGATTGCTGCCGGCCTCTATATCAAAAGAAGCATTACCAAAATTTAAATCGAGTATTTTTATATATTTATATAATGAATCATTAAATGATAATAAATTTCTATTGTTTTGATTTAAAAGTTGAATGATTAAGTTTTTGGTATTAATAGATGTAGTTTCTGGGGATAAATTAATTGAAGCGGTATTGTAATATTCTTTAATATAATCAAATTCTGATCTAAAAAAACTACTTCCTAATTTTTGATTAGATTTAAATTCAAAAAAGGTATTTTTATT